>CAYFRV010000057.1:0-13979 GCA_964345495.1 uncultured Bacteroidales bacterium
TTATCGAATTCTTTGCGGATTATCCAGCCTTTTTCTTTTGCCATTTCAACAGCCTCTTTCTTTTCCTTGACTGCCTGTTTTTTATATTTTTCTGCCTTTTCCAGCAATTGTTCAACATTAGTTTTCTCAATTATCTTCACTTTATCCGCAGGTTTCTGACCATGGGCCAAACCTGCCAAAACTGTAAAAAACAGAACAAAGGAAAAATAATTGACTTTCAGATTAAAAAGTATTGATTTTACATTCATTTTACAAAGGTTTATCGTTCTAAGTATATACAAAAATGCTCAATTATTGTTGCTTAATAAAATAATAAATAATGAAATCAAATAAAAGACTGAAATTAAAACCGCATCAATTGCTATTTGTTTTTATAGAAGAGGTGGAAAAAATCATTCCACCTCTTTTAATATCTTTAATTAAATTTCAAATAGCAAGAGTTACTTTTCATTCTCTCCTATTATCTTTTTATTATTCTTTGCTGATAGGTTCTTGAACCTTTTTCTATCTCTACAATATATATTCCTGCCTCAGCCTTTTTAATGTTTACCTTGGTCCGAGTATCTTTTAAATTTCTCTCTAATACAAGTGACCCTGATATAGTGTAAACTTTCAGCCTTGAGTCCTCAGGAGAATCTAAAGTAACAAAAAACTCTCCGTCTGTTGGGTTAGGATATAAATTAGCACCAGGTTCCTCTAACCCAAACATTCCGGTAGATGCACTGAGAGCCAATGTCAACGATGTGTCCGATTCGACTTTTATATTTCCAGACACCGGTGAATAATTATCTTTATTTGCTTTATAAAAATAATTACTATTCGTTACACCTGATAAAACAGCAACACCATCACTATCAGTGTATAGAGTATCTTCATCAGTATTGATGAAAATGACTGCCTCTTCAAGCGGATTATTTTCCTCATCGGTCACATTAAATGTTAAATCAAAAGCTCCAATAAGTTCAATATTTTCGGTTAAATCTGAACCGTCCACTGTAAGCGAGCCTGAAACTTCTTCATACCCGAATTCATCAATCATATAATCGTAAGATCCATTCACAAACTCTGTGAAAGCCTTGCCTTCTTCATTTGTAATCAAAGTATCTTCATCTAATACAATCTCTATATTTTCTTTTGATTCATTATTATAAGTTACATTAAAAGTGACAAGATATTTACCAAGTGTGGTAAACGACCATGAAAAGGCATCATTAAACAATCCATCCCTATTTTCCACTACACCATTCGGAATATATACATCATATTCCATACCATAATCAAATGACTCATAAGAAATAATAAGAGTTGTGTCTTCCTCATTCAGATATGGATGAACGTCAATAGAATTACCGAGGGAATCATTCACCTCTATTGCACTAAAATTCACAGAATCGACATACGTATTGAATTTAGCGGATATTTCACCGGAGACAGGTTGTTCAATAGCATCATCAGCAGGATCTAACTCAACGGCCAACGGCTTAGGAAACTCTGTAGTAAAACTCCATGGATCAACAGCCTCGTTAGTTATGCCGTCATCATTAATCACAACATCTGCAGGAACTGTTACTGTATACTCTTCCCCTTTTTCAAAATCATCGTGATCAATTAAAATTTGATCATCTCCCCACATGCTGACACTAATACCTCCAACTGCGCCGGCATTTTCACCATCTACCTGAATTGCTGAAAAATCATTTTCGCTAACATTCTGATCAAATTCAACTATGATAGATCTTGATATACTTACACCTGTTTCCTGATCTTCCGGGGAAACGGCTATTACCTGAGGTGGAGGCAACAAGGTTAAAAACTGCCATTTAATATTGGCATTATCTACCCCACTTGCATTAACTGCTCCTGCAGGCACATTGACAGTATAATACTCGCCATAATCAGGAAAATCATCATGATTAATCATCAATGTATCATTATCTCCACTATTTGCGTTTAACAGGGTAGCTGAGACGTTGGAGACAGAACTACTATCACTGTCGTAAATATCAACACCAGATAAATCTCCTTCAGTAACAGCCATATCGAAAACGAGATAGACAACTGAATCTAAAGCAACACTTGTACCATTATTGTTTGGCAACAATGTATCTGCTACAGGTTGTCCTGAACTACGTGTAGTAAATGACCATGAAATTTCCTCATTGGTTACATCATCAGCATTTGAAAAGGCATCTGCAGGTATTGTAACTGTATATTCCTCCGCCATATTAGCAAAATCATCATGGTTTATTTCAATAGTCTTTGAATCATCTGCAATTGTAGCTGTAACGCCACCTACATCACCTTCTGTAGCACCCGTAATGGTAACTCCGCTCAAGTCCAATTCACTGATTTCCTGATTTATTCTAACCAAAACTTCATCATCTAGCGCAATACCCTGGGCATTGGTATCCGGGTAATAATACTCTGCTTCAGGAGCTGCCATAATTGTAGTAAAACTCCAACTTTGCTGTAAATTTCCGGCATTTTTATCATTCTTAACTGAATTATAGGGAATTGTAACCGTATATTCTTCGTTATTATTAGCATAAGGATCATGAGTTATTTCTACTATTCGGTTATCAGATTGAAGAATTGCTGAAACGTTGCTTACAGAACCTTCAGTTTCACCGGTAATAGTAACTCCGGAAAGATCATTCACAGTTACATCCTCATCAAACCTGAAAAATGCGGTGGAATCCAAAGCTACCTGACCATCTCCGTCATAAGGTAAAGCTCCTTGTTTTCCTGGTCTTGGATAAGACACTCCAACTACATGATCAATCAATACATAACTTACATAATCTTCATATTCCCAATTTGTGGAAGCTGAAAGAGCGAAAAACACATCACCGTATGGCACACTGGCCAAATTAACTTCATATAAACGCCATTTATTATCCAGATCTATTGCAGAAGAAACGAATGACCAACTGCCGGATGATGTATCTTCAGTATATTTCAACTGGAGTGTTGTTTCTGTAGTATCTGATATATTAACAGCTTTGGCATAGAAATAAAACTTATCTAAGTGTTGGTCGCGCTCTAATTTGGGTGTAACAAGCTTAACATCTTCATAAGTTCCCTGATCAACATTACCGTTACAAGTAAATAGGCTGTCGCCTTCATAAGCGCCAAATGTAGAGCCGGCAGAACCACTGTGATACCAACCTTCATCATAAGTCCATTCCTGATGAATTGAAGCTGAATCCTCGAAACCCTCAGTAATTTGTCCTGCCTCAATTACTATACCTTCTGTACTTCCATTGTTATTATCATCATTATCATCAGATTCAAGCGATGCGGTAAAAGTATGCTTGCCGACTGAGGATGCTGTCCAGGTTACGGAAACTGTATCTTTTTGCAAGTACTTAACAGTTCCAATATTTGCCGTACCTATTTCACTACCGTCTTTATTGAAAGTAACAGTATTGCCGGTTTGTTCATTAATGCCAACATTTCTCACTACAGCCTGTATTGCTGCATTGTCTCCTTCGTAAATAAAATCACGCTGATAAGTTACATCCACTATTTCAAGGTCATTGTTTTCAGTGCTTGTTTTCATCGGAGCCATGATGTCGTCAACAAAAACATAGGAGTTATATGATGGGGCCTGAGAAATATAAAAATCACTAACACTTTCAAAAGCAAAATAATAATCACCGCTTTCAACTGAATTCAAATCTAACGATACATATTGTGGATCATCTCCCTGTGAAGCCATATCAAAACTTTCCAGTTCGGTCCATGAACCATCTATGGAAGAGGCGTACTTAAGTGTCAAAGTTGAGGAACCATAACCGTAAATATTATTTAAACCTCCTAAAAGGAAAATCAATTCGTCCCCGCTTTCAACAGACAATTTGGGAGTAATTAATTTTCGGGCAGGATCTCCATCTTGTTGAGCAATTCCTGCAAAATATTCCCCATGCATAAGATTTCCGGTGTAAACAGCCCAATCATCTTCTACAGTCCAAGCTGCAGTATATCCACCGTTTTCATGGTCTTCATATAACATACCCGGACTAATAACAGAAACTAACTTATTGGCCTGATCATTAGAGAAAATAGGGTCGTTACTTCCATTTGGGCTATCTGTTGAAGTAATTATATTGTAAACCCCAAAACTGCTAAAACCATGATTTGCAGGGTTAACAACCTCACTCTCAACAGTAGCCAGAGACCCGGACCAACTATAATTATAAGAAGCGACTTCGCTATTGTCAAGCGTATCTCTGATAGTTGTATTGATATCCACACTAGTCAGATCATTACTTCCATAGTTTAATAAAACAGCATCGATATCATAACTATCTGTAACCAACAATCCTTCCGGCTCTTTAACTTCAGAGATACCTGCATCATTTTCAGCAACGTATTTTTCAGGGCCGGTAACATCATCAACGGCAATATTATAGGCATCCTGATCCGAAGAAACAGCACGAAATCTAACTGTCACTTCTTCATCATTATATGCAGACAAGTCGACTGTGTGTTCAAACCAACCATTTCCATGCTCTCCATCAATAATATTAGTTGATCCTTCAGACCAAGAATCACCAAAATCTGTGGAAAAATCCACATACAATTCAGCATCACTATTACCCTGATCATTTACCTCATAATAATTCACCCAGAAAGAAAGTGTGTTATCGCCGGATGTTGGGGCTAAGGTGGGCAATACCAAACCAGAAGACTCTCCAGAGCTAATATTAAAGCAGTTATATCTGGCAAACAAACCATCTCCAGTTGTATGGTCGCCAGTCTGATCACTTTGATCCCATGGATCCCCATCGAGGTCTATCCACCAGCGAAATGGCGGAAAGTCATTCTCAAAATCTTCTGAGAGCGTTTCTTTTTGCTTAAAATCTCCCGGAACTTTTGAACCGTAGAGAGTAGTGGCCTTTTTCTGTTTCAGGAACGAAACCTCTTTTTCTAATTTTCTCACCTCTTTTTGTCCATAAGATAAACTGAACAAAAAGATGAGAAAAGTAGTAAATAATGTAATCTTTCTCATAAAATATTTATTTAAATTAAACTTTTCTAACATAAAGAGACCCGACAAAAAGCCGGGTCTCAAAATTACGTATTTCTATTGGTTTTACTTAATACTAATCTTAGAATTTATCACCTCATTTTCTAAATGAAGCCTGAGGAAATACATTCCTTCATTAAGATCTGAAACATTAATATCAGTATTCACATTAGTATGTGACCTACTATAAACAACCTTACCAGTAACATCAATTATCTCAACTTTCTGTTCACCGGTTACAGGTAAATTATCAATATTCAGAACATCTGTTGTTGGAACAGGATAAACATCGATTCCATATTCGTCAAGCTTATTAACACCGGTTACAACTTCTTGTAAAACTACATTCTTAGTCATATTCGATTCAACAGAAATTGTTCCGTAAGCACTTTCATACTGATCTTTAGAAACGAAGTAAACCATATTATCTGCAGGATTTACATTCTTAAACACTACATCGCCTTCACTATCAGTAGTTTTAGTTTCAGAGTTAAAATTAACTTCTGCCCCATCTAAACTAGCGGAACCATCCGTTACACTAAATGTAACCGTATATGCTTCTTCCATAGTTAAAACAATGTACATCGGTTCAGTTACATCTACTGAGCCCTGAATTGTGTCATAATCCTCTTTATAGGCTTTATACGGGATACTTTCTCCAACAGCAACGCCATCAAACAATGCAATGCCATTGGTATCAGTAACTTCAGTAAACTCTGAAAACTCTACTGTTGCTCCTTCAATGCTGTCCGTAGCGCTTTTTACGAGGAAAGTCACATCGTGAGTTTCTATAGTATTAAAACTCCATGTAATTTTTTCATTATAAACCTCATCAGCGTTCATCAAAGATCTAGCAGGAATACTAACAGTATATGTATCATCATTTGTATCAAAGAACCGATCGTGGTCAATGGTAATCGTTCTGTTATCATCTTCCAAAGTAGCATTTACATTTGACACAGAACCATTGGCTTGACTTTCAATGGTTACAACGCTTAGATCATTTACTGTAACATCCTGATCCAAAACCAGTGAAACCTCAGCATCCAGTGGAACATCAATTGCATCTTCTCCTGGTGTATATTCCTCAGGTGCAGGAGCATCCATAATGGTTGTAAATGTCCAGGATACTTCCTCTTCATTCATTATATCATCCGAATTATAAACCAGATTAGCAGGAACCGTTACGGTATATTGGGCATTATTATTCTCCATTCCATCATGGGTAATAGTAAAGCCCATCCCATCAGGATGCATTGTGGCGTTTAGATTTTGAACCGTATCCTCATTTTCACCAATGATTGTGATCATTGTATCGAGGCTGTAATCTGTGTCAATTTCCTGATCGAAACTAAACATAATATCCTGATCAAGAGCAACTGCTGTTGCACCATCGGCAGGAGTCATCTCTACTAACTGAGGCGCAGTTTTAATGGTTGTGAAATTCCACTTAATTTCACTATTAGGTTCTGTTGCAGATTCTACAGCTCCTGCAGGTACAGTTACCGTATACAGCTCATTGTTATTTGCAAAAGGATCATGAGCAATATGCAAGGTGCTGTCTGTTAAAGTAGCTTCCACATTTGAAACCTGCCCTTCATTTTCACCTTCAATGGTTACACCACTCAAGTCAGTTTCAGTAACGTCGGGGCTAAATCGTATAAGCACATCTGCATCAAGGGCAACTCCTGTTTTGTTATTAGCGGGTGCCAGCGAATCGGCAACAGGTTGTCCTTCCTTCAGGGTATAGAAAAGCCATTCGACAGGATCAGCATTCGTTACACCGTCTTCATTTACTACTGCATCCGCAGGAATAGTAACATTAATGGTATCTTCATACTCTGTGAAATCGTCATGGCTAATAACAACTGTTTTGTTATCCTGGCTAACAGTCGCATTAACGTTACCTATAGCACCTTGTACGTTACCTGTCATTGTAACCGATGCAAGGTCATTATCACTTATTTCCTGATCAAAGATAACAGAAACTTCCTCATCAAAAGGAACTCCCTGTGCTTCATTTTCAGGGTATAATACTGAATACTGCGGCGCTGCCATTATAGATGTAAATGTCCAGCTTATCTCCTCGTTTTCGGAGGCACCATTGGTTACTGTTCCGGCTGGAATTGTCACAGTATATTCTTCATTATTTCCGGCAAATGGATCATGATCAATTGTGATAGTAGAATTATCAGCCGCTAAAGCAGCTTCTACATTTCCAACTTCCCCCTCATTTTCTCCTGTAATGGTTATACCGCTAAAATCAACACTATCTACTTCCTGATCAAATTCGACAGAAACAGCTGCATCAAGATTCACGCCGGCAGCTCCATTGGCGGGAGTGTAAGTTTCAGGTTCCGGAGCAGTTAAAAACGGCCCTATAACATCATCGATAATAACATAACTATTATATGATGGATCATAATAATAATTAAAATCACTGGTTCCGGAGAAAGCAAGGTAATATTCGCCATCCGGAATAGCAAGTTCAATTGAATACTTCTTATAATTATCTCCTTCTTCAGCAAAATCGATCTGAGGACCAACCTCTTCCCAATTTTCCTTATCAGTAGAATACATCAACTGAAGTTTAGATGATCCAAAACCTGCAGTATTATTCATTCCTCCGGCATAAAAAGAAATATCAGGGACACTACCATCTATAACAACTTTTGGGGTAATCATTTTTGCTTCTGCAGACCAATTGTTATGCTCAATCATAGCATGATAGGTTCCCTCATGAGGGTTAAAATCAGCTACTTCCCATAAATTTATGCTTTCCCAGCCATCCACAAAGCTGCCTTCTTCATAATCTTCAAATAACTGGCCGTCTTCATAAACTGTAAGACTTACAGAGGATGTATCATTATTGACATTAACATCTTCAGCATCATTAGGATTGGATGTAAATGACTTAACGGTATATTCACCTCTGTCAGTAAAGTTATAACTTCCAAGAGTTAAGGTATCTGTTTCATTCTGGGCAAGCTCCCCGGTCCATGATTCTGTAGATTCCTGGTTAAAGTCTCCACCGGTTTCAACACCCCAGTGAATATCAGCAGAAGTTAACGTATCAGCGCCATAATTCTTAAGAACTACCTCTACATCCTTTTCTCCAGTTTCGTAAACTCCACTTTCCGGAGACAAAAATTTGGATATTCCGGCATCATCCGCCGGAGGAACATTCATATAAGCAATGCTGTCTAATGCCATTTGGAAACCATCATTGTATTCATAAACAAAACCTAATCTAACGGTTTTTCCTGTATAATCACTTAGATCTATATCTACAGGCTCTTCCCATAAATTCACATATTCTTCACTGTCAGCATCCCAGGAAGCTAAGTTTTCCCATTGTCCATCTACTTCTATCTGAACATGAAAATAAGTGTACCAACCATCTTCGTTACTACATTGAAACCATGTCATGAAAGATAAAAATGCAGTATCTGAAGGGAGCTCTAGTTCTTTTGATACGAGCCAGTGCATGGAGTTTCCGGTCTCACCAGCGGTAAAACCAATGGCCGCGGAGCGATCTCCATTGTAGATATAGTCACCACCATCTCCACCAAAACTTTCGGGAGTATTAACAAACCAGGTATTATCTCCCTGAGTAAAATCAGTATTTTGCCAGTTTGATCCTGAAAGATCGGATGATGACGCTGTCATCCATCCTGCCGGCCATGAATCTGTAACATCCTCAAATCCTTCAACTTCAAGCTGTCCATCCTTACTTTGAATATCCTTTTTCTCTTTAATCTGGGTCTTTCTCTGATCGGATTGATCAACCTCCCTGTAATTTTTACTTTGAGGCAACTCTCTTACTTGTGCAAAAGCAGAGCCCACAATAAAAAGGGAAAGTAAAATAAGTGTTATTGTTTTTCGCATAGCTATAAATTTTTTAATGTTATTTAATTCTTTATTTGATAATTCCGGCCGGTGTAAATCCCGGCCGGAATTAAATTATCTTTATCTAAGAAGTATTTTTCCATTGTAAGTATCCTCATCACGTGTCAGTTGAATCAAATAAACACCTGATGAATAGCCTGAAAGATCCACCTCATTATAACTATCAGTTAAATTCTTGTTGATAATGAGCTTACCTGTCAGATCCTTAACAACCAATTTCAGATTGTTATTATTCTCATTGGTTACATAGAAAACACCATTAGTAGGATTAGGATAAACTTCAATACCTTGTTCTGACAGATCATTAATACCTGTTGCTTCTGTCTCTGTCATAACAACATTCTTTGTAACATCGCCTGACTCAACAGAAACAGTACCAAGTTTATCATTATAACCACTCTTGGTTATTATAAATGACTGATCACCAGTTTTAACTTCTTTAAATGAAGCTAAGCCTTCAGCATCCGTGCTTTTTGTGCTTTCATTAAATTTCACTGTAGCCTCCTCAATAGGACCAGATTGATCTGATACATTGAAAGTCACAGTATATCCTTGTTCCATGCTCACAGCTACAGTTGCTGAGCCTGTAACATCAAGGGTACCATTGACAGTTTTATAACCTTCCTTCATAACTGAATACTCGTAAGGGCCTCCTTCTACAACGGATTCAACAACAGCCTTACCTGAAGCATCGGTTGTTACTTCTTGATCAAACATCATAACAGTAGCATTTTCAACAGGTGTACCGTCTTCCTGTGCAAGGAAAGTGATATCATAAGTATAAACCGTCTGGAATGACCAGGTTACTTCCTGATTATATACCCCATCTGAATTCATCACTGAACTTGCAGGAATTCTAACTGTATAGATATCATCGTTTTCAGTGAAGAAATCATCATGAGCTATAGTAATAGTTCTGTTATCATCCTCAATAGATGCAGAAACACCAGAAACATCACCCATAGCTTCACTTTCAACAGAAATAACACCCAAATCGTTTTCAGTGATATTTTGATCCATAGTCACCGATATTTCGGCATCCAATGGAACATCAACTGCATCTGGTACAGGTGTAAATTCCTCAGCTAACGGTTCAGCCATAATCGTAGTGAATGTCCAGGTAACTTCCTCTTCATTCATTACCTCATCCGAATTATAAACCAGATTAGCAGGAACTGTTACGGTATATTGGGCATTATTATTCTCCATTCCATCATGTGTAATAGTAAAGCCTATTCCATCAGGATGCATTGTGGCGTTTAGATTTTGAACTGTATCCTCATTTTCACCAATGACTGTGATCATTGTATCGAGGCTGTAATCTGTGTCAATTTCCTGATCGAAACTAAACATAATATCCTGATCAAGAGCAACTGCTGTTGCACCATCGGCAGGAGTCATCTCTACTAACTGAGGAGCAGTTTTAATGGTTGTGAAATTCCATTTGATCTCCTCATTAGGCTCGCTTGGAGATTGCACAGCACCTTGAGGTACGGTTACCGTATAAAGTTCATCGTTATTTGCGAAAGGATCATGACTAATGTGTATGGTGCTATCTGTTAAAGTAGCGTTTACATTTGAAACCTGCCCTTCGTTTTCACCTTCAATAGTTATGCCGCTCAAATCCATTTCTGTAACAGCTGTGCTAAACCGTAAAAGCACATCTGCATCAAGCGCAACACCTGTTTCATTATTAGCAGGTGCCAATGAATCGGCAACAGGCTGTCCTTCTTTCATTGTGTAGAAATGCCACTCGACAGGATCAGCATTCATAACACCATCTTCATTCTCTACTGCATCTGCAGGAATGGTGACAGTAATGGTATCTTCATATTCTGTAAAATCATCATGGCTAATAACAACTGTTTGATCATCCGGATTAATAGATGCATTTACATTTGTTACAGCACCTTGTACGTTACCTGTCATTGTAACCGAAGCAAGATCATTATCACTTATCTCCTGGTCAAACATAACAGAGACCTCACCATCTAACGGCACTCCTAATGCCTCCATTTCTGGAGAATATACAGTAGCTTCAGGAGCTGCCATTATTGTTTCAAAACTCCATGAAATTTCTTCATTGAGTTCTTCTGCAGTAACAGCTCCGGCAGGAATATTTACTGTAAATATATCATCGTTTGCTAAAGGATCATGAGAAATAGTAATCATACTATCAGTCAGTTCAGCAGAAACGTTGCTAACTTCCCCGGTATTTTCACCGGTAATTGAAATTCCGCTGAAATCTACTGAATCCACATTCTGATCGAAAACAACATGAATATCCGTATCAATAGCGTTGTCTTCAGAATTATGTTCAGGATACTTTTCGATTACATTAGGAACAGGAGATGTATAAGGAATAGCAAAACCAGCATATTCATTTCCTCCGGCAAAACCACCTAAAAGACTGGCTTCGCCTGTTTCTGTATTTATGATGTATAAGCCACCTTCAGAGGTATAAACTGTTGCATATAGGATATCACCATTGGTATGGTCAAATTCCATATCCTGGGCGTAATTGATGTCAATTCCCAGGTCTCCTATAGCAGTACCTGCACCTGCCGAAGTACTAATAGAATATAATTTATCATCAAGATTCATGGAATACAGATTGCCATCCAGATCACAGGCAAGATTAATGTTAATACCGGGGGTACTTCCCAAACCAACCTGAGATACCTCTGCAGTTTCCGGATCGACTGTATATAACTCCGAAACCCCATCATCACTATTATAATCCATGGCATACATTGTATTGGAACTCCAGTCATAAGCAAGACCGGTTACAGAATTCAAATCAAGAGTTCCTATAGTTTCCATTGTACCTGTGGCTGTATCTACTGTTAATAATGCATTTGCATCTGACACAGCATACCACTTACCAAGAGCCCATGAACCAGCGTATATTGAAGTTGAAGTTGAACTAATTACTTCTGTTTCCTGAGCATAAGGCAAGCTCATACTGAGCAAATCTCCGTCAATCAAATCCATCACAAAAGAATTTTGTTCTTTAAGTGACCAAATCTCTTTTATAGCTGAATTGTTAGCATTGTTATCATCATCAGAAACGGAAACTTCCAATGTATGCGAACCAATTTCATCCGGAGCGGTCCACGGAACCGTTACTGTTGCAGATTCCTGGTAAGTAAGTTCATCCACTGTAGCCGTGCCAACCTGATCACCGTTAATCTCAAACGTAACTTCCACCGAAGTTTGGTCATTAATACCTTTATTCTGTATTACAGCTTCTAATTCATTTTCAACTCCGGGCTGCACCATAGAAGTTACCACCTCATTTACTGCCACATCATTATCCTCTACATTAGCCAACATTGGTCCGGTAAACATATCAACAGCCAGACGCAACTGATCATCTGAAACACATTGTATTGCTACATAAATTTCATCACCTGCCGAGATATTTTCATTATCTGTTAAGTTGTAACTATGATTCGTCCATTCCTGAGGATGTTCAACAATCTCTTCAAGAGTTATGGTGAAATCATCAACATCATTTCCTGATTTTGAAACCAATACATTAAAATCCTCATAATAAGAGAATGAACTGGTACTTAATGCCCAAAAACTGAAAACATCGTCATCTCCAACCAATAACTTAGGTGTAATTAACCAATCGTCATTGGGTGTTTCCCATGAAACAGAAGCTGAATAATCTTCGTGATAGGAATAATCACCATTTCTCATCCATTCTTTATCACCACCATCATTATTAATTGTTTTCCAGTCACTTGGCGGGAATGTCTCATCTTCAAATGATTCTAATAAAATTCCTATTTGATATACTTCTGTTGCAATTCCTGTTGTATCGTTGGCATGATTTTCATCTTCAACTCCGTTAGGCTGACTTGTCCATGCCCCAATCTGATAAACCTTTCCGGCTTCCAGGTTTATACTTCCCAGTGTAACCTCTTCAGTTTCACCTTGTGACAAGCTTCCTGACCATTCCATTTGGGTCATCCACGTAGTATCTTCATCGACAATATAACCGCCATCAATATTAACAGAGGTCAATTCATCAGTTCCATAATTTTTCAGTTGAACAACAAAATCTTTTTCACCTTCATAAGTAGTCTCATCCTCACTTATCGATACGATTTCATTAATTCCTGCATCATTAGCAGAAGGTGTAATGAAAGTAACCGTAATATCGGTTGCCTGGTGGCCGCCATCACCATAACTGTCTTCAATCCACATCTTCCAGTTGCCATCCATGGCTTCCCCTTCAAAATCTGTTAAATTTACAGAATAGGTTCCGTCTTCTTGCCCGGAAGCAATCACTGCAGAAGTTCCACCCGGGGATTCCAGATGGAAAGAGCCCTCATAAGCCCAGGTATCTGTTGACCATGTGTAGTCAATCTGAACTTCAGCAACATCTTCTGTTTCAGAAACAGCAATATCAGTCCAGCCGTTTTCAACATAGGTGTCACTGTTGTAATCAGAAGCAGCAGGACTGTTGGAGGGATTGTACTGATAAACTCCTTTGCCCTGAGGCGCCTGGCGATTAACTTCAATGCCATCAACCGCGTTCCTGTATGGATTGATGCCACGCTCAACTTTTTTTGGATCTTTT
This sequence comes from uncultured Bacteroidales bacterium, assembly GCA_964345495.1. Lineage (GTDB taxonomy): Bacteria > Bacteroidota > Bacteroidia > Bacteroidales > UBA12077 > JAGXLC01. The sequence goes on from CAYFRV010000057.1 coordinate 13,536, forward strand.
TCCTTCTCTGCCTTTGCTTTATCAACACTCTGCCATTCCTGGCCGAATGTAAAAAAGGCAATAAGAAGAAAACTCATTAATAATGTAATCTTCTTTCTCATAATTTAGAAATTTTAAGGTTAGTAAATAATATCTGCTAGTAAAATTGTATCCTCTAATTTATTCTCTTTTATTATGTATTGAAATTCAAATACTAAATGTAATAAAAAAAACTGTACTTAAAAGTTATTTCCTTAATAGTTAAACCTTTTACTCTTTTATGAATCCGGCCAAAATCCATATCAATAAAGGATTTCTGACCGAACTCATATTTTCTCTATTTCATCTTAAGGTAAACATTCTATTATTTGATAATTAGTTTTTGTCTTACGATCTTTTCTTCGGTAATGAAACGGATAAAATAAACCCCTGCTGAATGAGACGATATCTCTATCCGGTTCACGG
>CAYFRV010000058.1:0-13753 GCA_964345495.1 uncultured Bacteroidales bacterium
CATAGTTTTCATCATCAAAACACACAAAGTAGACTTTTTCTATGGTTTCGTCTTTTTTTAAATAGTCGGTTACTGTTGCAATGGCAATGTCGGCAGCTTTATCTTTTGGGAAACGATAAACGCCTGTGCTTATGTTTGGAAAGGCAATGGTTTGCAGTCCATGTCTTGAGGCTAACTTTAAACTGTTTAGGTAACTATTGGTGAGTAGCTTTATTTCTTTGTTATTTCCTCCGTTCCATACAGGTCCTACTGTGTGAATTACATATTTGGCCGGTAATTTATAGCCTTTTGTGATTTTCGCTTCGCCGGTACTACAGCCATTTAAGGTTTTACATTCTTCAAGCAATTCGGAACCTGCAGCCTTATGAATAGCGCCGTCTACACCGCCACCACCTAACAGCTTTTTATTGGCAGCATTGACAATTGCGTCAACTTTAAGTTGGGTAATGTCTCCCTGGATAAGTTCTATTTTGCTCATAGTCAATTGCTTATCTACCGAATTTCAGCTCCAAGTTTTTCTTTAAATGTTTTGATAAATTTGTCCATGATTTTATCAATCTGTTTATCTTTTAGGGTTTGTTTTTCATCTTGAAGAATAAAACTTATCGCGTAGGATTTTTTGTTTTCTCCAAGTTTCTCTCCCCGGTAAACATCAAAAATTGAGATATTTTTCAAGTGTTTTCGCTCGCATTGATAGGCCAATTCTCTGATTTGTTCAAATTTTATCTCATCATCGATCAGAAGCGCTAAATCTCTTCTTACTTCCGGGTATTTTGGTATTTCTTTGTATGCTACCTGTTTATTTTCGGATAGTTGCAGTAGTTTATCATAATGCATATCGGCATAGAAAACTTCACTTTCTATATCAAATTTAGAGAGCAGGTCTTCATGAATGATTCCGAAAACGGCAAGTGTTTGCTTTTTTTGTTTATAGATTAATCCTTGCGAGAAGATTTCATTTTCAATTTCCTCTGTTTTCAATTTGTTTATATCTATACCCAGCCGGGTCAGAATACTTTCGACATACCCCTTTAAATGGAAGAAATTGGTAGGGTAAGGTTTGCTTGTCCAGTTTTCGCGGTTTAGATTACCCGTAATGAAAATTCCCAGGTGTGATTCTTCTTCATAATTCTCAAGAACTTCCTGAATCTCATTCTTATCCTTATTTTTTGTCCGGTAGCAATTTCCAACTTCAAAAAGTTTGAGGTCACTTCGTTGATGATTTCGGTTATAAGCAATAGTTTCAAGACCACCAAAAAGCAATGTTTGTCGCATGGCATTTAAGTCATTGCTCAGTGGATTGCGGAGCAATACCAGGTTTTCTTTTGGATACAATGTCAGATCATTGTAATAGTCGGCTTTTGTGATTGAATTACACATGATCTCATTGAATCCTTTTCCTGCAAGGAACTCAGAAATTGCATCACTGTATTTTTCTTTGTCAATATCTTCGGAATAAGAGAGACTTGTATTTAATTTTTGGGTAGTTTCTACATTATTATAGCCATAAATCCTTAATATTTCTTCGATGACATCAACTTCCCTTGTCACATCAACGCGGTAGGTGGGTATCTGAAGTTTAAGGTTATCTTGTGTCTCTTCTAATATTTGAATGTCAAGTGACTGAAGAATGGTTTTTAATGTAGGATATTCTATGTTGATTCCTCCGATTCTCGAAAGATTTGCCAGTTTAAGACTGACGATTGAGTTTTCTATGATTTTAGGATATTCATCGACAATATCAGAAGAAATGTTGCCATTTGCCAGCTCTTTTACAAGTAGCGCAGCTCTTTTAAGTGCGTAAATTGTATTGTTCGGATCTGCACCACGTTCAAATCGGTATGAGGCATCAGTGCTTAATCCGTGACGTTTGGCAGTTTTTCGGATGAAAGTTGGGTTAAAATAGGCGCTTTCAATGAATAAATTTTTTGTTTGTTCGGTCACTCCCGAATCTGCTCCACCCAATACACCTGCAATGCATAGAGGGTTTTCTGTATCACATATCATGAGGTCTTCGCCGGAAAGCTTGCGTTCTTCTCCGTCAAGTGTTTTAAAAACTGTTCCTTCGGGTAAAGTTTTAATTACCAGTTTATTGTCCTGTATCTTGTCTGCATCGAAAAAATGTAAGGGATGACCGGTTTCATGAAGCACAAAATTTGAAATATCTACAAGATTGTTGATTGGGTTCAGTCCAATTGCTTTTAAACGATTTTGCAGCCATTCAGGGGAAGGCCCTACCTCAATACCGGTGATTGTTACCCCCGAATACCTTGGGCAAGCTTCTGCATTTTCAATTTCCACATCGATATTGAGTGCATCATTGTCTTTTGTAAAGTCGCTTACATCGGGTGTTTTTAGTTCAACTTCTGTTGATTGTTTCAGATAGGCAACAAGGTCTTTGGCAGAGCCAATATGTGAAGCTCCATCTATTCTGTTAGGTGTCAAATCAATTTCCAGAACGGTGTCTGTTTCTACTCTGAAATAATCCTTGACAGGTTTTCCGACGGGGGCATCATCGTCTAAAACTATAATTCCTTCGTGTGAATCCCCAAGGCCTACTTCATCTTCAGAACATATCATCCCCTCGGAAGTTTCTCCCCGAAGTTTTGTTTTCTTTATCTCAAGTTCACCATCTTTGGAATGGAGCGTTGTCCCCACTTTTGCTACTACTACCTTCTGGCCTTCTGCAACATTTGGTGCTCCGCAAACAATAGGCAATTCCCTGTTTTCTCCAACATCTACTCGAGTGACACTTAGTTTATCCGCATTCGGATGTTTGCTGCAGGTTTTAACTTCGCCAACAACCAACCCTTTTAATCCACCTTTTACAGATTCATAGTTTTCTATTCCTTCTACTTCTAAACCTGTATTTGTTAATATTTTAGCTATTTCTTCGGGAGATAGGTCTGTATCAATATAATTTTTTAGCCACTTGTATGATATTTTCATTGTACTTATTTTTTTGAAGGATCAGATAATGAAATTCTCTTGCTTAAGCGAACAAAAATATAAAATATTTATCTAACCCAAATAAATCATTTATTTAATTAACAAGGGAAGCAATAAAGTAGTCTTTATCATTGATAATTGTCCATATTTCAATATCTTTGTGTAATTTAAAAAATCTAAAACAAAGAAAAAAGTGGAAGATAAGCGACCTTTAATATTAGTAACGAACGATGATGGTGTAGAAGCGAAAGGTATTAAGGCTCTTGTAGAGATGGTCAAACCTTTTGGTGATATTATTGTTGTAGCACCGCTTGATCACCATTCAGGAATGTCTCATGCAATTACCGTAACCGTACCGGTTAGATATAAGAAGCTGGACGAATATGAAAATGTTAAAGTCTATGGATGCAGCGGAACTCCGGTTGATTCTGTTAAATTGGCACTCAGCGAGATATTGCCCAGGGAACCTGACTTACTGGTTTCAGGTATAAATCATGGATCGAATGCTTCAGTGAGTGTTATTTATTCGGGAACCATGGGCGCAGTTATAGAAGGTTGTATTGATGGTATTCAGGCTATCGGGTTTTCTTTACTCGATTTTGACCCGGATGCTGATTTTAGCAGTGCAATTCAATACGGAAGAAAGATCGTTACTCATACGCTAAATAATAAATTACCCGAATGGACTTGCCTGAATGTTAATATTCCGGCGCTGCCACCAGAAGAAATTAAAGGGATTGAAGTCTGCAGACAAGCCAAGGGAGTCTGGAGGGAAGAGTTTGATAAACGGAAAGATCCGCGTGAAGGTGAATATTTTTGGCTAACAGGTTATTATGAAGGTCATGAAAATGGAGCAGAAGATACAGATGATTTCGCACTGCGGAAAGGGAAAATTTCTGTTGTGCCGATTCATATTGACCTTACAAACTACGAAGCTTTAGAAGAATTAAAAAAAGCCAAATATGAGTAAAAAAAAGTGGAATTCCCTTAAATTGGGGCTTTTGCTGGGGGTGGTGTTTCCTTTGCTTGTAATGGTAGGGTTTTATTTTTGGAAATTCGAAACCATAGATTTCCAATATTTTTGGGATAAACTCTTTGAGCTGAATGTTTTTACTAAATTTCTCAGTATTTGTGTTTATCCTAATTTGTTGCTGTTTTTTATTTTTATTTGGAAAAATCGTTTGCTCTCCGCCCGGGGTGTTCTTTTAGCAACAATTATTCTTGCATTTATTGTAATGATATTTAAATTTTCTGTTTAATTGTATTTGGATTATGAAGTATTACTTGATTGCAGGTGAAGCTTCCGGAGATTTACACGGCTCAAACTTAATGAAAGGTTTGAATGCAGTAGATCCAAACCCCGATTTTCGTTTTTGGGGAGGCGATTTAATGCAACAGCAGGGTGGAAAGCTGGTAAAGCACTATAAAGATCACAGCATAATGGGTTTTCTGGAAGTAGTGGTCAATTTACAAAAAATCAGAAAAAATTTTTCTTTTTGCAAAGCGGATATTTTAAACTATAATCCCGATGTTTTAATCCTTATAGATTATCCCGGGTTCAATCTTCGGATGGCTGAATTTGCCAGTAAACATAACATTAAGGTTTTTTATTATATTTCTCCGAAAATATGGGCATGGAAGGAATCCCGTATTAAGAAAATTAAAGCTTTTGTTGATCGAATGTTCATTATTTTTCCTTTTGAAAAGGAATTTTATGCCAAACATAATTTTCATGCCGAGTTTTATGGCAACCCACTAATTGATGCTATTGAAGAACAAAAAGCGCATAAATATAGTTTTGATTGGTTCATTCGTGAAAACAAATTACAAAACAAACCAATAATTGCAATTTTGCCGGGTAGCAGGAAGCAGGAAATTGACAGAAATCTTTCAGTTATGTTGGAGGTCATGCCTTATTTCGATAAATTTCAGTTTGTGATTGCAGGAGCACCGTCTATTGATCCTGATTATTACAGGAACTATCTGATCAATAAGCAGATTTCTTATGTTCACAATAAAACATATCAACTATTGAATCATTCTTATGCTGCACTTGTGACCTCGGGTACCGCAACACTTGAGACTGCTTTGTTTGATGTTCCACAAGTTGTTTGCTACAAGGCTAATCCAGTTTCTTATCATATTGCAAAATGGTTTGTGTCAATTGATTATATTTCACTTGTGAATTTGAATATGAAAGAGGAAGTGGTTAAGGAATTGATACAAAAAGAAATGAATGTGCGAAATATTAAAAGTGAATTAAGTCGTATTACAAATGATGAAACATACAGGACGAATATGTTGCACAAGTATAAGGAGTTAAAAGAATTACTTAATCATGAAGGAGCCTCTGAAAGAGTTGCTAAAGCTATTTTTGAATACCTGAATAATTGATGCTTTGGTTAGTGAAAATTTTTATCATTCTAATGGTATTAATTCTCCTGATGCATTAAGTTCGGTTTCTATGTTTTCCGGTTTACCTGTATAGTATAAATTTCCACTGTTGTTTGAAAATAAATTTAGTCTGTTATTTGCGAATACATATCCATCTCCAAGTGATTCATGCTTGAAATCAACCCTTTCTGATTTTAATTGTCGTGCTTCTAAATGTGAGGATCCACGTAGTCTGCAGAAAAATCTTTCTGCTTTTCCTCTGATTGTATATTTTCCCGTGGAGCTACTTGAATTTATAAACCGGAAATAATCAGCACGGATAATGAAGTCTGATTCAGACAGTTCACCAATTAAATAAATTTTTAACTTTTCACTTCTGATGGTGTCCTGTGAGATTAAGTTTATCGGTTGATAGCTCCAGAATTCTTTCAAGGAATCAACAAATATAGTTAATTCCGGTCTTTTGTAATCTGATTGCCTGAGTGCGTTTTTTGATGTTTTTATTTTTAATAGTTTTTCTTCATTTTTTATGCTAAGATTCTCTAATTGCTTATTGGTACCGGTAAAAATAACTTTGTGTTGTTTGCTCTGTCTAAGTTCAACAGTGAAAATGCCCCTGATTTCAATATGCTGATATGGCCCAATATCTTCAAATACTTTAACAGTTTTGTCTTCTCCTTCCATAAAGTTCCATTCGCTGCATCTTGCAAATATTAGTAAAAGTGCAATGAATAAGCTTATTTGTTTTATTTTGTATAGTTTCACCATGAGTATCCGATTCCAAATTCTATAAATTCTGCATTAGCATGATGCGATTTTAATGCGATTTTTGTCAGCCAGTTTTCAGAGAAATTATATTTGATGCCTACCTTGCTGTAAAAATCTGTTATATAAAAAATCTGATTGTATAAATAATAACCAAATTGCAGAGTAAGAGCAACATTGTTTACAATAAAATCATGTGATCCATGGATTCCAATACGAAATAATTTAGGATCCAGATAGTCTGTATGAGTTTCTTTTTTTGTAAGATTAACAAGCGAGTAATCATAAAACAAATCTGTCCCAATTCCGTATCGGCCCCAATGTTTATATTTGTGTTCAAAATTAAAGGTTAACGAAGAAGTGTAATATTTTGTTTTTTTAAACCGATTAAAGTCTTTTATGCCATGAGACCATAAAACTGAGAAGGTGTTCTGGTCTTTGACATCTGGAATTGGGTTGTCCGTATTATCAACAAACTTTATCGGATGGATAAAATACCTTAACCCTGCACTTCCTGATACAACATTTAATCCTTTATTGGGCGACTTAACTTTTCCATTGGAAAAATGCGTGAATCCCACACCTGAAATGAATTTTAATTGTTCAGTCAATGAGATGGTGGAATTCAACATCAGATTAAAATGAATGTTTAATTTTGAACCGATAGCAATATTGTTATAGTTGTCGTATATATCGAAGGTTTTGCTTATATAAGAGATACCATAACTAAGCCGATAGTTTAACATGAATTTATTTTTGTAATTCCAGCACGGGCCCTCGAAGAACGAGTATATTGAATAAGATTTCCCGAATATCTCATTGTTCCCCAGTGTATTGTAATTAAATCCGTATCCAAGACGCGGATTGTGATAGATTTGTTGCCAGAGCTTTTTTCCTGTGGTTTGCTTAATAAGGTTAATATTGAATGCCGTTGTATAATCCTTTGTTATGTAATCTATTGAGGCATTGTGAGGCATAATAAATCCCCGATGATGATTTATTTCAACCCCATTGAAGAAGGATTCATTTTGCCCGTAACATTTGGCAGAAAACATTAACAAACCGGTAATGAGAACAATATAGGTAAATCCCTTATTATACATCGAAATCAGGTTTTAATCTGCAAATATAACAATTAACTCTTTCTTTCTTTCGACCTTGTTTTTCAATAATTATATTGTCTTAAGTTCGTTTCATGTAAAATAATTAATTTATTTTTGATGTAACAAAACTAATTACTCATGCTAACTTTGTTAAAGAAGGAAATTAACGAGTTTTTCAGTACGATAACAGGTTATATCGTTGTTATCGTTTTTTTAGTTGCCACTAGCTTGTTTCTGTGGATTTTCCCAACAAATTATAATGTGCTCGATAGTGGTTATGCTACACTTAATTCATTGTTCACACTTGCTCCATGGATCTTTTTATTTCTCGTGCCGGCTGTAACTATGCGAATGATAGCCGAAGAGAAGAAATCCGGTACAATGGAGTTACTTCTTACGCGGCCTATTTCTGATCTGCAAATTGTAACTGCTAAATACCTGGCTTCTTTAATACTTGTTCTTATAGCCTTATTACCTACTTTAGTGTATTTTGCTACTGTATATTATCTTGGAAATCCTCCCGGCAACCTTGATGTGGGAGGAACCGTAGGATCATATATAGGATTGTTCTTTCTTGCAGCAATTTATGCGGCGATTGGAATTTTTTCTTCTTCACTCACCCGGAATCAGATTATTGCGTTTATCATTGCCGTGATTATTTCATTCATTTTTTATATGGGATTTGAATTTCTGAGCAGTATGTGGATGTTTAGTTCAATCGATGCAATTATAGTTGATTTAGGAATTAATGCTCATTATAAATCAATGAGCCGCGGTGTTATTGATACACGCGATGTTATTTACTTTTTGAGTGTTATTGTGGTTTTTATATATTTAACGAAAACGGTTATTCAAAATCGAAAATAGCTGTCAGGTATGTTAGAAAAACGGAAAAGTTTATTTCAGTTAGTACTGCTTATCATTGTAATCATAACTATAAATATGATCTCTTCGCAGGTGTTTTATCGAATCGATCTGACCTCCGATAATCGCTATACACTTAAAGATAAGACAGTAGAAGTTCTCGAGGATTTAGATGATGTTGTCTATTATAAAATCTATCTCGAGGGCGATCTCCCTGTTGGACTACAGAGAATGCAAAGGCGTATCAAAGAAACGTTAGATGAATTCCGTGTGCATGCCGGCGAAAACATTCAATATACCTTTATAAATCCTTCCGAAGGCAAAAATCCGGAAAAAAGACAGAACTTTTACAATGAGTTGCGCAGTAAGGGTCTGAGAGCTACAAATGTAAAACAGCGAGATAAAGAAGGAGAGTATTCTCAGAAAATAATTTTTCCCGGAGCTATTGTTAATCACGGCGAGGAACATACCGCTGTAAATCTGCTGAAAGAAAATTCCAAAGCTTCACATGAAGTAAACATTAATCATTCTATTCAATCTCTCGAATATGAACTGATCGATGCGGCATATAAATTAACTCTTGATGAAAAAACACCAATTGCTTTTCTTGAAGGACATGAGGAATTGAATAAATTTGAAGTAGGAGATATCACCAAATCTTTATCAGAATATTATAGGGTTGACAGGATTAAAATCGAGGATCAGCCTGAGAAATTAAATAATTACAATGCCCTTATTATTGCTAAACCGAAGAAAAGGTTTTCTAAATTTGAAAAATTTGCTCTCGATCAATTTGTTATGCATGGTGGAAGTATCTTCTGGTTGATTGATAGAGTGAATATTAGTTTAGACAGTTTAACCAGGTCAAGCGATACGTATGCCAGGATTAACAATTTAAATTTAAATGACCAGCTTTTTAAATACGGGGTAAGGATTAATCCTGATTTGATAAAGGATTTACAATGCGCAGTTATTCCAATAAATACTTCGTATCAGAACAATAATCCACGGTTTTCACCCACCCCCTGGTTGTATTTTCCACTTTTGCCCAGTAGGAATGATCACTCGATCAGTCAGGGTTTGAATTTGATCCGTTCAGAATTTATTAGTTCAATTGATACGCTACCGGCTTATCCGGGAGTTAAAAAAACCATTTTATTAGGTACATCAAAACAAACAAAAACTGTTCAAGCCCCTGCTCTTGTTAGTTTACGCGAGGTAGAGAAAAAACAGAAGCCGCGTACTTTTAGAGCTGGAAGGCAAGTTACAGGTGTTCTTCTGGAAGGAGAATTTCAGTCGGTTTTTAGGAATCGATTTACAAAAGATCTCCAAAGCAAGCTTGGAACGAAGTATAAGGAAACAGGCGCTGAGACAAAAATGATTATTGTATCTGATGGAGATATTATTAAAAATGATGTAAGCTATAAGGCAGATGGAAAATACATTTCTCCTTTAGGCTATGATAAGTACACACGTCAGACTTATGGAAACAAAGGATTTGTAATGAATAGCATACATTATCTTGCCGACAAGGAAGGGTTGATAAATATCCGGGGAAAAGATATAAAACTTAGATTACTTAATAAGTCTAAAGTGAATCAGGAAAGAGTTAAATGGCAAATAGTTAATGGTTTGTTGCCCATCTTGATTATTGTTATTTTTGGTTTGGCCAGAAACATTATTCGTAAAAGAAAATTCACCAAATAAAGAAAGATTCCATTCTTATTAATTAGAGAGTAAGCAGGTTATGAAAAAAAATGTTTTATATATCATTCTTGTAATTGTTTTAGTAGCGATTGCAGTTGTTTTTTATTTGCATGATGAAAAGAGTACATTGTTACCTGGCTCCAGTGATTTTGCACTGAAAGAAACCGAAAAAGTGGATTCTATAAGCCTTCAGCAAGATTCAGTTCAGGTTACCCTTGTCAAAAAGAATGGGAGATGGGCTTTGGATGGGGTTTTACCCGTCAGAAAAAAAGCGATCACTCATTTCTTTAATGCGTTAACAGAATTACAGGTGGAAGCTCCGGCAACCAGGGAAACAAGAGATGAGATCATCGATTTGGTACATCAAAATCCTGTGCGTGTTAAAATATATAGCAAAGGAAATGTATTAAAGGATTATTTAGTTGAAGATAGTAAATATAAGAAGGGTGCAACTTATATGATGATGAAAAATAAGTCTACTCCCTTTTTGATGACTATTCCCGGATATAACGGTGATTTAGCAAATTTATACAATGTCGATCCGTCGTATTGGAGAGATCGCGCTATTTTTAGTTATTCCGCAATAGAAATCACCAGTGTGGTAGTTATTTATTCTTCAGGTTCAAAAAGTTCTTTTAAACTGAACTATGATGATGATGATGGATTCAGGTTAATTGATCTTAACAGGGATAAGGAGATGAAAACAGTTCGGAACGACAGAGCCTCCCGTTATTATAGTTATTTTTCAGATATTCGATATGACCGGGTTTTTAAAAGTAAAAGCCTGCTGGATTCACTTAGGCAAGGCCAACCGTTCTGCAAAATTTCGGTTAAGGATAAGGAGGGTGATAAAGTAACCCTTGAGGCTTATAGAAAGCCTTCAGGCGGCCAGAGTGATTCTTTCGGACAAAAAAGCAAATATGATCTGAATAACCTGTATGGTATTTATAGCAAATTTGATGAAATATTGTTAATAAAATATACTGAAATTGACCCTCTGTTTAAAGAAATTGATTATTTTCGAGTTGATTAAAATTTTATTTTAAGCATATTAGAAATATCATTCTAATATCTGAAATTTAATATTTTAGATAAGTTTTAAGTTAAATATAAAAAATACGGAAAGATGAAATTTGTAATTTCAAGCACCGAACTTTTAAGTCATCTTCAGCTCATTGGAAGAGTGATAAGTCAGAAAAATACCTTGCCCATTCTGGATAACTTTCTATTTGAATTAAACGGAAATGAGTTAAAGATTACAGCATCGGATCTGGAAACTACCCTGGTAAGTTACATAAGCCTTGAAAATGTAACTGATGAAGGTAAAGTAGCGGTTCCGGCAAGAATTTTAACTGACATTTTAAGAGAATTTCCTGAACAGCCCCTGACTTTTGATGTTGACCCTGAAAGTCTGGGTATCGTTTTAAACTCAGAAAACGGTAAATACAATATTAATGGACAAAGTCCCGAAGATTTCCCACAAATACCTGATATAAAAAGTGAACAGGAAAGCCAGTACCAAATATCTTCAGGAGCTCTGTTGAATGGTATAAGTAAAACAATTTTCGCCACTGCAGACGATGAGCTTAGACCGGTGATGAATGGAATCTATGTGGAGCTTGCTCCTGAAAATATTACATTTGTTGCAACTGATGCGCATAAATTGGTTCGTTACAGAAGAGAGGATGTGAAACCTGAACAGGAATCTTCATTCATCTTCCCGAAAAAACCAGCTTCTTTATTGAAGAATATACTGTCAAAAGAAGATAGTCAGGTAAATGTAAAATTTGATGACAAAAATGTGGAGTTTATCCTGCCCAAATATAAGATGATTTCAAGATTAACAGAAGGAAATTATCCAAGTTATAACTCCGTTATTCCTTCCGATAACCCATTTAAATTAACAATCGACCGTATTAATTTTTACAATACGATTAAGCGGGTATCGGTATTTTCTAACCAGGCCAGCAATTTGATCAAATTGTCATTGCGGGGTAATCAGCTAACAGTATCTGCTCAGGATATTGATTTTTCCATTTCCGGCCATGAAACCTTAAATTGCCAGTATGAAGGCGATGATATGGATATCGGCTTTAAATCTTCATTTTTATTGGAAATCTTGTCTAATTTGAATTCCAGTGAAGTATTGATGATGTTGTCAGATCCATCCAGAGCCGGCTTGTTTTATCCTGCTGAAAAGGAAAACGATCAAGAGGATGTGTTGATGTTGCTTATGCCAATGATGGTTGATTCTGAAACTGAAAATGAAAGTGAAGAAGCACAGGAATAGAAAATGAGTTTACTTCAACGCGAAAATCGATTTCTTTGTAATTTATGAGAGTAAAACTCCCGAAAGCTATATTATGGATTTGAATTTGAAAAAACCGTTGGTGTTTTTTGATCTTGAAACTACCGGTACAGATATTGTCAATGATCGGATTGTTGAAATTTCTATGCTGAAAATTTTTCCCAACGGAGATCAGGAAGGTAAAACAATGAAAATTAACCCGGAAGTGCCTATTAACCCGAAATCGATAGAGATTCACGGCATAACCGATGAAGATGTAAAAGATTCACCAACTTTTGCAGAGGTGGGCAAGGATATTGAAAAGTTTATTGAAGGCTGCGATCTGGCTGGTTTTAATTCGAATCGTTTTGATCTTCCTTTACTGGTAGAAGAATTTTTGAGGGCCGGAATCGATTATGACCCCAAAAAGCAGCGGTTTGTTGATGTGCAGGTTATTTTCCACAAAATGGAACGACGAACTTTAGAGGCTGCTTATCGTTTTTATTGTGACAAGGAACTTACAAATGCCCATAGTGCAGAGGCTGATACAATTGCCACTTATGAAATATTAAAAGGCCAGTTAGACAGATATGAAGATCTGGAAAATGATGTTCAGAAACTTTCAGAGTTTTCATCTCATAATAAGAATGTGGATTTTGCCGGCAGAATTGTCTACGATGAAGAGGGGAATGAAGTATTTAATTTTGGAAAATATAAAGGAAAACCTGTTGAGGAGGTTTTACAAAAGGATCCGGGTTATTACGGATGGATGATCAAAAATAATTTCCCCCTTTACACTAAAAAAATACTTACTTCTATCAAATTGAGAGCTTTTAAACAATAAATAAATGAAGGTAATCTGTATCGGAAGGAATTATGCTAAACATGCAGAGGAATTTGGAAATAAAGTGCCCGATAAACCCATATTCTTTTATAAACCTGATACTTCTATAATAACACGCAATCGTCCCTTTTTTTACCCTGACTTTTCCGGTGATATTCAATATGAAACTGAAATCGTTATTAGAATTTCCAGGTTAGGGAAAAATATAGAAGAACGATTTGCACATCGTTATTATAAAGACCTTACCATAGGAATTGATTTAACCGCCCGTGATCTGCAGAAAGAATGCAAAAAGAATGGACACCCGTGGGAAATAGCTAAAGGATTTGATGGTTCCGCTCCTTTAGGGAAATTCGTAAATAAAACCGAGTTCCGGGATATTTACAATCTGAATTTTAGCTTAACTAAAAACGGGGAAATTGTACAAAAGGGAAACACAAAGGATTTAATATTTAATTTTGAACAATTGATTTCTTATATTTCGCAATTTATTACCCTTAAAATTGGAGACCTAATCTTTACCGGTACCCCCGCAGGAGTTGGCCCGGTAAAAATTAACGACAGGCTAACCGGAGCTTTAGAAAATCAAACCCTAATCGATTTCCGTATTAAATAAGTTTCTGGTACTCCCTCTTGCTGCTTACTCATTCTCACCTGCTGCCATTGTTAATTCGGTGGTCATTCTATTGTCTCGCGTTTCGAGTTTCGCGTTTCGGGTTTGGATTAATGCAACATGCAACGTTGAACATTAAACTTCCAACCATCTTAGCGCTCCTTGTGCCTTCCTTGCGTACATTGCGGTTTGGTATTCGGTTGCCATTCGGTTATTCTGTTTTTTAG
>CAYFRV010000059.1:0-13469 GCA_964345495.1 uncultured Bacteroidales bacterium
TGTTTAGGAGTTTAGTGGTTTAGACGAGTACTATTTTTTTCTGCCAATAGCCAATAGCTAAAAGCCAACAGCTACTTATTAGAAAATTGATGGCAATTTTAAAAATTACCTCTACTTCTGAATTTGCCTACTACAAAGTGTCCCTGCCATGTTGGTTAGAGGAGTCTGGATTTTTCTCAAATTCTACGCCGTTTTCATAATCCTGAATAAGTGCTTTGATTCGTTCAATCTGTTTTTGTTTGTTTACTTCTCTCAAATTAAGGGCTGTTTCTGTAAAGTAATTGTGATTAGAGATAAATTTCAGTTGCAATTTGTTCCAGTCATTTATATCCCCAACTTTATTTTGTTCCTTTAGTTCTTTATACAGGGTATTTGACACAGGGATAAAATCGCTGCGCCCAAGGTAATCAAGGTCTGCATCGCACATAATTTTTTCCAGTAAATTCTGAGGATCAGGTGGAATTTTGGTTGACATTATAAGATCACCAATATTATCAATTTGTTGTTGGTTGTATTTATAATGGGGCAGATACTCTTTGGCAAGTTGTACTCCAAAATACTCATGATTGTCATAACCAACAATGTGTCCCGCATCGTGAAAAAGCGCTGCTGTTTTTAGAAGGAGTATGTCTTCATCATCAACCCCTTCACCATAACCGATCAATTCTGCCTGGTTGATAACATCAATCGTGTGTTTGACATTGTGATAATATAAGTAAGAAGGTAACTCTTTTTCCAGCCGGTCAAGGATTAATTCTTGTAAATCTGTAAACTGACGGAGTAGATACTTCGTCATGAATATCTGATTTGGGGCGCGCCCTACTTTTCTATTCTGGGAGTATGCAGGTTTTATTCGTTTGAGTTTGAGTATTTCCATATCACCCGTATATTTAACCGGAATTTTTCCGGTATAATCACAGTTAAAGTATTGCTTAATCATTTCATAGGTCATTATGGAAATATTAATATCGCCAAATTCGCCTACAGATGCAATTCTTGTGGCGATGTGAACGGTATCTCCTTTCAGGTCGTATGAAAGCTTTTTACGTCCATGAAAATTTGCAGTAACCGATCCGGTGTGGATTCCAATTCTGTAATCCCAGAATTTTCGATTTTGGGATTCGTATTCTTCTTTTAACTTATTCATGTAATCCTGCATTTCCATGGCAGCCAGAGCTACATCTATCGGGTTTGTTATGTTTTTTTCAGGTACTCCGCCCGCACACATATAGGCATCGCCTATTGTCTTAATCCTTTCTATTTTGTATTTCTTTACTATTTTATTGAATTCAAGGAAAATGTTATCTAATTCATCCATTATATCAGATGAAACGCCTGGTTTGGATTTTTTTTCGTTTTGTTGTGTTATTTCTTGCAGCCCTTGTAAATCAGCATACAATACCGTAGCCATTTCAAAACGTAAGGAACGGGATTTAGAAGGGTATTTAATTCCTTGTGGCAGAGCTTCGGAGGGTATCTGTGCAATGGTGTTTTCTAATTGCTCTTTCTCTTTTTCTAATTTTCGCTTTTCATTATTAAGGTCTTTAATCTGTTGAGTTAATTCCTTGTTTTCCTTTATTAACTCAGAAATGCGAAAAAGTAGTTGTTCTTCTTTATGTTTATCCATGTATACTTTATCTTTACATAATGAACTAACGTAATATTAGCAAAATGGTTATAATTTTTTTTTCAAAATATTAACAAGACTCGATGCATTCTTATATATTTGTTATTGGATAAAATATTAACAACATAAATTTTACTTCGTTTAATTATAACCTTAAAATTATCTATTATGAATAACAAATTAGTGAATCTAACAGGATTGGTCTTAGCAATTGCTTTAATTGCAGGATGTTCTTCTCCTTCAAAAAAGGATAAGGAGGCTGATAATATGTCAAAGCTTCCTAAAGAAGAGATTACCAGTAAAGTCAATGAATTTGTAAAGGTCGACCTTAAAGCCGACATTAGTCATCTTTCTAAGGATCAAAAGAAGATGCTGTCTCATTTGTATGATGTTTCAAAAATTATGGATGAGTTATTCTGGAAAGAAGCTTCTGGCGAAAAAGAAGAGCTTTTGGGAAAGATTGAGAATAAGGATTTAAAAACTTTTGTGAAAATTAATTATGGCCCCTGGGAGCGTCTAAATAATAACAAGCCTTTTATTAAAGGATACGGAGAAAAACCCGAAGGTGCGAATTTTTATCCGGAAGATATGACCAAAGAAGAGTTTGAAAACTTTGAGGCTGAAGATAAGACTAGTTTATACACTTTAATCCGCCGGGATGAAGAAGGTAACCTGAAAACAGTTCCGTATCATAAGGCATTTGAGGAAAAAGTAAAAAAGGCATCAAAATTATTAAAGAAAGCTGCAAAGCTTGCTGAAAATGATAGTTTTAAAAAATACCTAAACCTTAGAGCAGAAGCTTTGCTGAATGACGAATATCTGGAGTCAGACATGGCCTGGATGGATGTTAAAAATAATGATGTAGACTTTGTTGTGGGTCCTATAGAAAATTATGAAGATGGGTTGTATGGTTATAAGGCAGCCCATGAAGCTTTCATTTTATTAAAGGATCATGACTGGACAGAAAAACTGGATAAATTCAATGCGTTAATGCCTGAATTACAGAAAAGCCTTCCTGTAGCTAAAAAATACAAAAGCGAAGTTCCGGGAAGCGATTCCGATCTTGGCGTTTATGAGGCTGTTTTCTATGCCGGTGATTGCAATGCCGGGAGTAAAACAATTGCCATAAATCTGCCAAATGATGAGCGTGTTCAGGAGAAAAAAGGTTCCAGAAAATTGCAGCTTAAGAATGCAATGCGCTATAAATTTGAAAAAATACTTAAACCAATTAGTGATGAGCTGATAGCTAAAGATCAGAGAAAATATATCAAATTTGATGCTTTCTTTGAAAATACAATGTTTCATGAAGTTGCTCACGGTTTAGGCATTAAACAAACTATTAATGGCAAAGGTACTGTTCGCAATGCATTGAAGGAATATTACAGCTCGGTTGAAGAAGGAAAAGCAGATATAATCGGATTGTATCTGGTGAAACAATTAGCTGAAATGGATAAACTGGATGATACGGAGTTAAAAGATAACTATGTTACCTTCATGGCAAGTATTTTCCGTTCAATTCGTTTTGGAGCTGCAAGCTCTCATGGAAAGGCAAATATGATGAGATTCAATTATTTTAAAGAAACCGGAGCTTTCACAAGGGATGAGGAAACAGGAACGTATAAAGTGGACTTTGACAAGATGACTAAAGCTATGAATACGCTTGGAGAGAAGATATTAACAATTCAGGGTGACGGAGATTATGAGAAAGCCAAGAAAATGGTAAAAGAAAATGGCGTTATAAAAGAACAGTTGAAAAAAGACCTGGAAAGACTTTCAGAAGCCGGTATTCCAAGAGATATCAGATTTAAGCAAGGTAAAAAAGTCTTAGGTATCAAATAAATTTTTATTGATTAAATCTCACACAGATGAGTTAATAGAAGTAATTAAAGTAAATATAAAAAAGGCTTGTTGGTAATTTTCCGGCAGGCCTTTTTACTGCCTACTGCAGAGTGCCTACTGCTTATTTATTAGTTAATTGATTTACATTTTAATTTTTATTTCTACCTCTTAATGTACCTACTTCGATTATTCACTCTTGGATTGAATTCATATTTGATTATCTGTTTGGACAATAAAACCTTTTTTGATATGTTTTTTTATTTTTGTATGAAATTAATAAAACTGAAGGATTAATTATGAAAAGAATTCTGTTTGTGCTTTTGTCTGCATTTATGGCAATATCTATGCAAGCACAAAATGACACGATAAATAACTACGATGACCAGAACAGAAAACATGGAACATGGATAAAAAGATACCCGAATGGTCAAATTCGATACAAGGCTGAATTCAAACATGGTAAGCCAACAGGGATAACAAAGCGCTATCATAATAATGGAAATCTGAAAGCCGTAATGAAATACCAAACCTCAGGCAGAGTCTTTACTGAGTTGTATAACAAGGATGGAGAGAAACAAGCTGAAGGTTATTACCATGAACGTAAGAAGGATAGTGTCTGGACATTTTATGATGAAAAAAGCCGAATTGTGGCTAAAGATAGCTATAATGACGGAAAGCGAGACGGAAGATCGTTAAGGTTTTTTCGTAATGGCGACACATCAAATATTGTACATTGGACCGATGGGAAAAGAGACGGTAAAATAAGGCAGTTTTTTGATAATGGAAAAGAGAAACTCATCGGGTATTATTCAAATGGTGAACTAAACGGCCCGTTAACTATTTTTTATCCAAGTGGTTTTAAAAAAGTTGAAGGAAAATATAAAAATAATCTCCGGGAAGGAAAATGGGTCTATTATGATGAAGAAGGCGATACTTCAAAGGTTATTAATTACATTGATGGCAAACCGGAAAATGAAGAACAGTTAGAACGTGAAGAGACAAAAGAAATAAGGGAATTGGAAAACAACCAGGGAAAGTTTGGTGATCCCCGGGATATGCTATATGAGAGAAATCGGAGAAAACAAAGAAGAAGATAAATTGTGAGATGTTGAAACTAAGTTAAAATGGTGGCTTGAGTATCTCTTGTCACCATTTGTTTTTTATTAGCCAAAATAGTGGAGAAACTCTTTCTTGAAAATTATCAGGAATAAAATTTCAAAATTAACATTTATCAATGTAACTTTCATACGAATTATACGAATAGGATTTTAACTAATTGCTTATGAATAAAGTATTTACGTTTATCTTTTTTATCATCATCACCGTAGCAGGGACTACTTTTTCGCAATCTTCGCGTTTTTTAATCGAATTTACTGATAAAGACACCTCAAATAGCCATTATTCTCTCAACGAGCCCCGGGATTTTTTATCATCAGAATCCATAGAAAGAAGAGAAAGACAGAATATTGATGTTGTTTTGGAAGATTTCCCTGTTTCCAAAACCTATATCGATAGTGTGAGATCTTTAGGAGTAAAGATTCAGAATCGCTCTCGATGGTTGAATTCGGCGGTGGGTGAAGTCGATTCTTCGAAACTGGATATGCTCCGGGATATTGATTTTATTGAGGGAGTAAAGTATCTTGCTCCGGCAAAAGCCAGTAAGAACCAAACAAAAAATCAAACAAAAAATAAAGGAACCCAGAATTTTAAAATCACACATAAATTCCGCCATGAGAAAAAAAATACAGATAGTACGATTTATGGATTTGCCGATAATCAGATTTTAATGCTTAATGGAAACTATCTTCATGAAAAGGGTTATAAGGGAAAAGGGAAGACAATTGCAGTTATAGATGCCGGCTTTCTAATGGCAGATACCCTTTCTGTCTTTGAAGAGTTATGGTCAAATGGGCAAATATTGGGACAGAAAGATTTTGAAGAACCGGGACATGATTTATATATTGATGGGAATTCAAATCATGGTACATACGTGTTTTCAATTATGGCAGGAAGTGAACCCGGCTATTTTTATGGTACGGCGCCCAAAGCTAATTATTGGTTGTTACGTTCAGAAGTGGCTTCTTCTGAGTATCTTATCGAAGAATATAACTGGCTTGCAGCAGCAGAATTTGCTGATAGTGCCGGTGTCGATATAATTAATTCATCGCTTGGCTATACGCGGTTTGATGACAGTAGTCAAGATCATACATACTCAGATATGGACGGAGAAAGTACTGTTGTTTCAAAAGCTGCTTCCATCGCTGCATCAAAAGGAATGCTAGTAGTGGTTAGTGCAGGTAACAAGGGAAATGATCCATGGAAATACATTTCAGCTCCTGCCGATGCAAAGGATATTTTAAGTGTAGGAGCTGTTGATAGCGAAGAAGCTTATGCATCATTTAGTTCTGTCGGTCCTAGTTCGGATAATAGAATTAAGCCAGAAGTAGTGGCACAGGGACAGGGAACTTTTTTTGCAACTCCGGATGGTTCTATAGCTGCAGGAAACGGTACTTCTTTTGCGGCACCTGTTATTGCAGGATTATCAGCTTGTTTATGGCAAAAGTATCCGGATAAAACGTATAAGGAGATTAAGGATCAAATAATGGAAAGTGCACACCAATATTCAAATCCGGACTCCTTAATGGGATATGGATTGCCTGATTTTAAAAAAGCCTATGAATTAACAATTGGTGAAAAAAACGACAAACGAATAAAGGCTTATCCCAATCCATTTCAGGATAGCTTTTTTATTAATCTGCCGGAGGTCTCTGTTTCGTCGGACCGTGTTGTTGTTTCTCTTTATGATGTAGTTGGCAGGAAGTTATTTGAACAAAACTATTCCCGCCCCATAGAAAACTCGCGTATTAAAATTACTCCACCCAAGTCAATTGAAGAAGGTATTTATTTTTTAAATGTTAGATATACAGATAGTTATAGATTGAGAGTCAAATTGGTGAAACAGGCGAAGTAGTTTGCATAATGACAGAAGAGCGTATCACATTACTGGAGCTTAATCAGCAAGTCAGAGAAGGAATAAAACGATACCTTCCTGACAATTACTGGGTAATTGCAGAAATCAGTGAAATAAAAATTAACCGGAGAGGCCATTGCTATCTTGATCTTATCGAAAAAGACGAACTTGCAGAGAGAATTCTTGCAAAAGCACGTGCCATTATATGGGCTAATTATTTTCGAATGTTGCAGCCTTATTTTGAGACTACAACCGGAAAAGAACTAACTGCCGGATTAAAAATTCTTATCAATGTTTCAGTTGAGTTTCATGAGCTCTATGGATACAGTTTGTTTGTATGGGATATCGAACCAAGTTACACTTTAGGTGAGCTTGCACGACAGAAAATTGAAACAATTAAGCGCTTAGAAGAAGAAGGCATTTATGATATGAATAAGGAATTGCCTTTTCCAACTGTTCCTCAGAAGATTGCTGTTATTTCCTCTCAAAATGCAGCGGGATATAATGATTTTATGGAACAATTGAGCAACAATCCTTATGGGTATGTTTTTTATCCTAAGCTTTTTCCGGCATTTATGCAGGGTGATGAGGTGAAATCTTCTATTATACACTGCTTAGAAAAAATATATGAACAGGAAGATTTTTTTGATGTGGTAGCTATTATCAGAGGTGGAGGAGCCCAATCCGACTTGAGCTATTTTGATCAATATGAACTTGCAGCTAATATTGCTCAGTTTCCAATCCCTGTAGTTACCGGTATTGGACATGAAAAAGATGAATCTGTGGTAGACCTGATTGCACACACAAAGCTGAAAACTCCTACTGCAGTGGCAGATTTTTTAGTCTCAAAGACTTATGAATTTGAGCAAGAACTTTTACGGCAGAGAGACCAGTTTATTGAATTTGTCAACAATTACCTTCATAAAAGAAAACAATATCTTGATCAAACAAGTTATAAAATAGTGCCACTTGCAAAAAATACAATCGATAAGGCAAGGGGTAATATAACATTGAGGTCTCAGAGATTGAAACATGCCTGCAAAAATTTACTACGTAACAGACAGCATACATTAATGACACATCGTTATAAGGTTAGCAATTTATCTTACACTCTTTTAAGGCAAGAAAAGTACGAAGTTTCTGTTATACAACAAAAGATAAGAAATTACGTAAAAAAATATATAAAAGACAGAAAGCAACATATTGATAACATGGAAAAAGCGGTGAATTATCTGAATCCTGAAAATGTTTTGAAGAGGGGATACTCAATAACCCAGAAAGACGGAAAGGTAATTAAATATAAAGAATCTCTTAAGAAGGGTGATGTAATTACAACCTACTTTTATAATGGCAATGTAGATAGTGAAGTAATTAGTAATGAAAATCCACAGAATGAATAATATGTTAAATAGATACTTTTTATTATATTTCGCAATTTATATATAATTTACAAACGATGGTAATAAAAATAACAAGAACCACTTTTTTTTTATTTTTTTTATTTTTTTCTCTCCATTCATTCGCTCAGAGTGATGCTATTGATAGTTTAAAAGAACAAATTGGTTCATCAGAAGCCACAAAAAAGATTGAAATTTATAATTCACTATCCAAAGCCTATTGGAGTGTTTCCGCGGACTCTGGCCTTTATTATGCAAAGAAAGCATTGTCGCTTGCGAGAGAAAGGAATGATAAACCAGGGATCTCCGATGCCTACAACAGAATTGGAAATGCTTACTATTTTAAAAACAGGCCGGATTCTACACTTTCATACTATAAAAAGAGCCTTGAACTAAGAAAAGAGCTCGATGACAAAGAGCGTCTCATTCAGATATACAATAATTTTGGTGTTCACTACAGAAATGCAGGTAATGATATAAAGGCTATTGATTATTATAAAAAGGCAAAACAAGTAGCGACAGATGCTGAATTAAATGATGAAATAATTTCTTATTCTTACACATTGGGAAATTTATATGCGGAACAAAATGATTATAAGAAAGCTATTGAATTGCTTTTGAATTCCGTTAATTTAGCCAGAGAAATAAGTGATTCATTACAGATAGCAAACATAAATAACAGAATAGGTAATATATATAAATCGATCACTAGTTATGATAAGGCTTTGGAGTATTACCTGGAAGCATTGAAAGTATGGAAGGAAATGGAAGACCAGAGGGGAATGGCGATTTCCTACAATAGCATAGGTATTATTCATGAACGTCTTAAAAATTATGACAAAGCGCTGGAATACTATAATAAAACTTTGGATTTGTATGAGCAAATGGAGGATGAATCAGGAATGGGAATGGTTTATAATAATTTAGGAATCGTTTATGATCAGAAAAATCAGAAAGATACAGCACTTAAGTATTATCAGAAGTCGTATGACATTGATAAAAAATTAAATGATACGATAGGTCTCTCCTCTTCCTTAAATAATATTGGATTGCTATATTTTGAACGGAAACAAAATAATAAAGCGTTAGATTATTTAAACCAATCGCTTGAATACTCAAAAATAATGGATGATAAATATAGCATTGCAAACACCCAAAACAATATTGCGGAGGTTTTAATTGCTGAAGGTCGCTATGATGAGGCTAATGAAAAACTAAAGATGGCTCTTAACACGGCAAGTGAGATACAGGCCAGAGATATAAAAGAAGAAAGCTATAAGTTATATTCTGAACTGTATGAGGCGCTGGGAGATTATAAAAAATCTTTGCAATACTATAAAAAACAATCTAAGCTTCATGATTCAATATTTTCACGAGAGAAGCAGAATAAGATACAAGAGCTGCAGATAAAACAAGAAACGGAACAGAAAGAAAAAGAAATTCAACTTTTAAAGGAGTTGCATAAGCTTGAAATTTCCAAACAAAAGACGTTCACAAATTTTACAATTGCATTGGTAGTGCTTTTGATTATTCTGGTAGTGCTTATTTATAGCCGGTTTAATTTAAAGAAGAAAAATTCTAAACTACTTGAAGCAAAGAACAGGCAATTACAACAAGCTAATGAAAAGCTCAAAAAGTCAAAGGAGCATTTACGTGAATTAAATGCTACAAAGGATAAGTTCTTCTCCATTATTTCACATGATCTTAAGAATCCGTTTCAGGCACTATTTGGTTTTTCAGAAGCCCTGTACAAAGACTTAGATAAATTTTCCAAAGAAGAGATCAAAGAATACAGCAAACTGATCTATGAATCGACGCAAAACCTATATAATCTTCTGCAGAATTTACTTCAGTGGTCACGTTCACAATTAGGCAGTATAAGAATTTCGCCTTCAGAAATTAGAGCAAATGACACGGTGAAAGATATTATTAATCTCCTGAAGATTAATGCCAATGAGAAACAGATCACTATTGAAAATAAAATTTCAGAAGAATTGAAAGTTTTTGCTGATGAACAGGTTTTATCAACAGTTATGCGGAATTTGCTAAGTAATGCCATAAAGTTCACCCCTGCCGGAGGAAAAGTTACAATCTCCGGAGAAGAGAAGAATAATGAAGTGGTAATTACCGTATCGGATACCGGGAACGGAATTTCTGAAGAGGAAAAAGAGAAATTGTTTGCAATAGATAAAAATCGCCCTAAAAGTGGAACCGAAAATGAAAAGGGTACAGGATTGGGATTGATCTTATGTAAAGAATTATTAGGATACAGCAAAGGAGAAATTTGGGCCGAAAGCAGCAATGAAGGTGGTATATTCCGGTTTTCATTGCCAAAATATCAGGTAAACTAATTTGTTGTTTTAGAATAATATTGATTGTTAAAAAATTAAACTTCAGGATATATAATTAATGAGGCTTTATTTGAAAATATTTGTTATTCTTTTTGTTTTTAGTCTTTTCTATAGCTTGTCAATACATTCCCAACCGCACGAAATAGATCAATTGGAAAAACTTCTGGCTACTGCCGATGACAAGAATAAGGTTAGTTATTATAATACACTTTCGAAAGAATATCACAGCCTCAGTAATTTTGAGCAAAGCCTTGAGTATGCTAAAAATGCCTTGGAATTGGCAAAAGAATTAGATAATAACGAAGAAAAAGCCGAAGCTTTCTTTAATATTGGTAATTCCCATTTACTTAATAAAAACAATGAAGAAGCTATAAAATATCTGAATAAAGCTTTAAAAGAATACAAAGAATTACAGGATGATGCCCAAACTGCTCAAACTTTTATAAAACTTGGAGTAGCCCACTATGGACAAGGCGCCTTTTCCAAAAGCAAAAAATATTTAAAAAAGAGCCTTAATTTTAAAGAAAGGTTCTTAGACAAAGAAAGCCTTGCATTTGTACATAATAAATTGGGTTTAAGTTATAAACAGCTTAATAATTATGAACAGGCATTCTCAGAGCATCGAAAAGCTGTAAGAATCTGTCAGGAGATAAAGGATTCTATTGGTATGGCCAGTTCGATAGGCTATATAGGTGGTGTTCATTGGAAAATGGGGAGTTATGACAGTGCAAAAATTTCATTTGGAAAAGCTCTGAAAATAAGAAAAGCGAAAAAAGATACAACAGGAATTATAAAAGCATATAATAATCTGGGTGTTGTATTGAAGAGTCAGGGAAACTATGAAGATGCCATAAAGTATCACAAGAAAGCTCTGGAATTGGCCAGCTTAAAAAAATTAAGAAATGAGGAAGCCTCTATATACAACTATCTGGGTAATATTCATTTGAAAATAAGAGGTTTTGATGAGGCTTATCATTATTATAACAAAGCGCTGAAGATTCGAAAATCATTAAACCATTTGAAGAAAAGCGGAGATATTTATAACAATTTGGCTCTTCTGTACCGAAATGAAGAAAATTACGACAGTGCACGCTATTATTTTAAGAAAGCTCTTAAGGCCAGAAAAGAGATAGGAAACAAACGTTTGATTGCCAGAACTTATAATAACATAGGTGGTATGTACCGAAAGATGAGCCTTTATGATAAGGCCCTGAGTCATTACCTGGAAGCCCTGTCTATAAGGAACAGGCTTGACGACAAGAACGGTATGGCTTCCTCCTATAACAATATTGGCACATTATATCAAAACATTAATAACTATGAAAAAGCTTTAGAATATTATAAAAAGGCTCTTAAACTTTTAAAAGAAAGTGGCAATGATAAGGAAGTTGCCTATTCTCTGCATATTATCGGAAATTCTTATCTACATTTAAAAAATTATGATAAAGCGCTTGAGAATTATCAACAGTCACTAATCTTGAGGAAAAAAATTGGGGATGAATTCTATATTGCTCAGTCGTTGCATAATTTAGGGTTGGTACATGAAAAAATAGGTGATTATGAGAAGGCGTTGAGTAATTTTAATCAGGCGCTCAGTTACCGACGTGAAATTGCTGATAATGCCGGTATATGTAGTGTGCTAAATGATAAGGGGAATTATTACCTGAATAGAAATAAACCACAAAAAGCGAAAGCGGTATTTCTTAAAGCAATTAAAATAGCTAGTGAAAACGATGAGTTATATTATCTTTCCCTGTGTGCCCGTAAAGCGGGAAATATCTATTTAAAAGAACATAAAACCGATAAAGCTATTTCATACCTGAATTATGCACTTGATGCAGGACATGAAATTAACAGTAAGGAGTTGATTAAGAATGCCTACATGGAACTGTATAAATTGTTTCGAAAGCAGAACAACCACAAAAAAGCATTGGATTATTACATTCAGTATTCAAATTACCAGGACACTATTAAAGCCCAAAAAAATAATTTAAAGATCATTGAAACTCAGATGAACTATGAGCTTTCTCAAAAAGAAGATCAGCTCAATGAATATGAGGATAAAGTTTCTAAACTTTCAATGGAAAAAAGAATAAAAGACCTAAAGATTGATCGCCAGCGAAATATACAAATTCTCCTGTTTGTAAGTTTTTTTCTTTTTATTATAGTTGGAGTGCTCTTTTATAAGCGCTATCGGTTAAAAAAGAAAACTAACCTATTGTTGCAGAAACAATACGATGAAATTAAAGAGGCAAACGATAAACTAAGAGCCTCTGAATCTGAACTGAAGAAAGCAAATGCAACAAAAGACAAATTCTTTTCGATCATAGCGCATGATTTAAGAAGTCCTTTTCATGCTTTATATGGCCTTACTGATCATATCTCAGTTAATTTTAACAAACTGTCCAACAGGGATTTAAAAGAATTTATTGATCTCATTCATAAATCTGCTGATCAATTATTGAATTTGTTGGAAAACCTATTGTATTGGTCCAGAACTCAAAGAGGAAAAATTGATTTCAATCCTAAACCGATAGAGCTTGAGAAGATAATTAATTCCACCGCAGAATTATTACAGATAAATGCAAATGAGAAAAGCATAAACTTAACCAAAGAAGTTCACCATCATTCAATAGTTAATGGGGACGAGGAAATGGTAACAACTATCATTCGAAATTTAACATCTAATGCTATAAAATTTACGGTTGAAGGAGGTAGCGTTTCTATTAAAACAAGTGAGAATGATAACGAAATAATTGTTTCAGTTGAGGATACAGGATTGGGGATTTCCGAAGAAAACCAGCAGAAACTATTTAAAATTGATCAGAATTATTCCACTTATGGTACCCAGCAAGAAAGAGGGACGGGGTTAGGCTTGATATTATGCAAAGAGTTTGTTGAAAAACACGGAGGGAAAATTTGGGTGGAAAGTGAAATCAATAAAGGGAGTAAATTTACCTTCACCTTGCCAAAAAATTAAAAAAAAATAAATTACTATGGCCCAAAAAAAACAAATTAAGTATGGGGATGCAGTATCCGAAATAGAATCAATACTTGATAAAATAGAAAACGAAGAACTCGATGTGGATGAATTAACCACTAAAGTAAAAAGGGTTTCAGAATTACTTTCTATATGTAAGGAAAAGCTTCATTCTACAGAAGAAGAAGTTGAAAAAATTCTTAAGGATATTGAAACGGAGTAGCCGTTTTTTCTATTCTGTAAGCATATTCTAAAAAAATTAGTTTCTTCAGTTGTTTCGGGTTTCGGTTTTCCCGTTTTGGAG
>CAYFRV010000060.1:0-13413 GCA_964345495.1 uncultured Bacteroidales bacterium
AAAAAGGCCTCCGATCAATTTCGGAAGCCTTTTAAAAAGAGATGCAATGCTTTAAGGATTACTTAACCAAATCGAAAATTTCTTGCCATTTCTCCTCATCCATTTTGGCACCAACAATTTCAATTACTTTTCCAGCTATGATTGAACCGATCTGGCCACATTTGCTTAAACTATAACCATTTACCAATCCATAAAGGAATCCTGCAGCATAAGCATCCCCCGCACCTGTTGTGTCAACAGGATTAGCTTTTATAGGTTCAGCCCTGTAAGTTTTATCATTTGCTTTAATCAATGATCCCTCTTTTCCTATTTTTACGACAGCAATTTCACTTAAGTTTGCTAATTCATCCAAAGATTTTTCCGGATCTTTTCCGGTAAAAGCGGTTGCCTCTTCTTCATTAGCAAAGATGATATCTACAAAATCATTGATATAAGATTTAAGGAATTCGTGGTTATCTTCCACCACATTGTAACTAGCCAGGTCAAGAGAGATCTTTAGCCCATTTTCTTTTGCCAGCTTAGAAGCTTTCAGCAATAAATCATGGTTTTGCACAAGATAACCTTCAACATGAAGGTATTTATATCCTGAAAACAGTTTGCTGTTCAAATCTTCAGGAACCAGATCAATTGCAGCTCCCAAAAATGTAGCAAACGTTCTTTCAGAATCCGGTGAAATTAAAGCTACAGCTCTCCCACTATCTGTATCACTTTTCAGCAGTTTAGGGTCAATGTTGCTCTTTTTCAAATCCTCGTGAAAAAAGTTGCCTAATTCATCGTCTCCTACTTTACCTATAAATCCTGTACCAACTCCGAGTCTGGCAAGCCCGTGAATAGTGTTAGCCGCCGACCCGCCACTGGACTGGTGTTTCTCGAATTTTTCAGAAGCTTTAGAAATCTTCCTGATAAAATCCTGATCAACTAACTGCATACTTCCTTTAGGCAGATTAAATTCCTCAAGGAATTTGTCATCGTCCAGTTTAGTCATAATATCTACGAGGGCATTACCAATACCTAAAACTTTATCCATAATCTTAAATTTGTTTTCAATTCACTAGTAAGAGAGTCCCAATCCCCTAACGCAGTAAGGTAAATTGGGACACATTCATAGAGTTATTATAAGTTAAACTCTTTCTTAATTGCATCTACATAGTCCAACTTTTCCCATGCAAATGTTTCTACCTCTTTCTTGGTTCCATCTATATAAACCACTTTCTTGCCCGGTCTTCTTCCCATGTGCCCATAAGCAGCGGTTTCTTCAAAAATTGGGTTTCTTAAACCAAAACGCTTAACAATTGCACTTGGGCGAAGGTCGAACAACTTATTTACCTTCTCTGCGATTTCTTCATTGCTAAGTTCTACCTTTGGGTTATGTGCTCCAACGTATAATCCAACAGGGTCAGCCACTCCAATAGCGTAAGCTAACTGAACTTCTACTTCGTCAGCAATACCAGCAGCTACCATATTCTTAGCAATATGACGGGCAGCATAAGCTGCTGAACGGTCAACTTTAGATGAATCTTTACCTGAGAAAGCACCACCGCCATGAGCTCCACGTCCGCCGTAGGTATCTACAATAATTTTTCGTCCGGTCAAACCGGTGTCACCGTGTGGGCCACCAATAACAAACTTTCCGGTCGGGTTCACTAATAAACGGAAATCTGTTTCGAAAAACTTCTGAATTTCTTTAGGGTAGGTATCTTTTACTCTTGGAATAAGAATATTCCTTACATCCGTTTCTATCCTGCCAAGCATATCCTTCTCAGCTTTCTTCATAGCTTTTTCTGTCTTATCAACAGGCGTAATAAACTCATCATGCTGGGTTGAAACAACAATAGTGTCAATTCCCAATGGTTTATTGTCATCATCATACCTGAAAGTAACCTGAGCTTTTGAATCCGGTCGCAAGTAGGGCATTTCACCTTCCACTCTTCTTATTTCCGCTAATTCTTTAAGCAACCTGTGTGAAATATCGACAGGAAGGGGCATGTAATTTTCGGTTTGGTTAGTAGCAAAGCCAAACATCATCCCCTGGTCGCCGGCACCTTGTTCTTCTTCGCTTTCACGCTCAACGCCCTGGTTAATATCAGGTGACTGCTCATGAATGGAAGACATAACTCCGCATGAATCGGCATCAAAGCGGTAATCGGGTTTCGTATAACCAATTCTTCGTATTACATCACGTGCAATTTCCTGTACATCAACATAAGCCTCTGTTTTAACTTCGCCTCCGACAATACATAACCCTGTTGTTACAAATGTTTCAGCAGCACATTTTGAATTTGGGTCCTGCTTTAAAAGTTCATCCAATATAGCATCGGATATTTGATCAGCAACCTTATCCGGGTGTCCTTCAGATACTGATTCTGACGTAAATAAATATGGCATAATTAATTGTTTTTAAAGTTTATAAAATCAATAATTCCCCGGGTTGGTTTGCAACCCGGAGAAAATAATAATTAATATCTGTAATAATCAGACTTATAGGGACCTTCTTTAGGTACACCTAAATAATCAGCCTGTTCCTTATTGATACTTGTGAGATTAACACCTAAATGCTTTAAGTGTGATCTTGCAACCTCTTCATCAAGATGCTTTGGTAGCATGTAAACACCAATATCACGCTTATTTTGCCACAGATCGATCTGGGCAAGCACCTGGTTTGCAAAAGAGTTACTCATAACGAATGATGGGTGTCCTGTAGCGCAACCCAAATTCACAAGTCGACCCTGTGCAAGAAGGATAATTGAATGTCCTTCTTTTGTGAATTTATATTCATCAACTTGTGGTTTGATGTTTTCTCGTTCAACGTCTTTTTCAACCTCAAGTTTTTCCACCTGAATTTCGTTATCAAAGTGCCCGATATTACAAACAATGGCTTTGTCTTTCATGTTTCTCATGTGATCTACCGTAATCACATCCTTATTTCCGGTGGCAGTAACATAAATGTCAGCTCTATCGGTCATTTCTTCCATAGTTTTGACTTCAAAACCTTCCATAGAAGCTTGTAACGCACAAATTGGGTCAATCTCAGTAATAACCACTTTTGCGCCAAATGCTGCAAGCCCCTGAGCACAGCCTTTACCAACTCCACCGTAGCCACAAACAACTGCTGTTTTACCAGCAATCATAATATCAGTAGCACGTTTGATGCCATCAATAAGTGACTCGCGGTTACCATAATTGTTATCAAATTTAGACTTGGTAACAGAATCATTAACGTTAATAGCAGGGAACAATAAAGTTCCGTCCTTTTCACGTTGATACAAGCGATGAACACCTGTGGTTGTTTCTTCAGAAACGCCCTGCAATTCTTTGTTTGTACGTGTCCACTTATCCGGGTCCTGTTCCTGAATTTGAGTAAGACGTCTTAATAATGCCTGCTCATCCCATGCTTCAGCATCTTTTTTCAGGATTGAAGGATCTTCTTCTGCTTGTTGACCAAGAGTAACCATTAAAGTTGCATCACCTCCGTCGTCAACAATTAGGTTTGGTCCTTTTCCGCCCGGGAAAGAAAGCGCCTGAGCAGTACACCACCAGTATTCATCCAGGGACTCACCTTTCCAGGCAAAAACAGGCACTCCGGTTTCTGCTATAGCTGCTGCTGCTTCATCCTGAGTTGAATATATATTACAACTTGCCCATCGGACATCAGCTCCTAGCTCAATTAAAGTCTCTATCAAAACAGCAGTTTGGGTGGTCATGTGCAATGAACCAGTAATTCGTGCCCCTTTTAAAGGTTTATCTTTTCCATACTTTCTTCTTAACTCGATCATTCCCGGCATTTCATGCTCTGCAAGCTCTATGTCTTTTCTTCCAAGCTTTGCCAGGTTTAAATCTTTTACTTTGTATTCCAGATTTTCATCAATCTTATCCAAGTAACTCATTTTTTCTATTTTTAAATGTTTAATAAATTCAATATAAATTAATTAATTGTCAAAATTAATAATTAATTTGACAATCGTCTATTCATTTTTAAAGTGAAAAATACCCCAGGTTAAGTTTCCGTCTTTTCCGCCTTTAACCCAATGGCGTAATCCACTTTTCATATTATCAATGTATTGCTGAGAAACATAGCCATCCAGTTTGTCTTCATTTTCTTCTGTAGCTTTCAGCACCCTTGCATAATGATTGATCAGGTGTTCGGGCATTTCTTCAAATTTCTTCAGTGTAAGTCCTTCGCGTTTAGCTGCTTCTTTGTAAAATGAAGGAGACCCCAATGAAGAAAGATTAATTCGGTCATAAATAGGTTGCAATACAGACTCGTCGCAGTTGTCCGTTTGCATTGGATCCGTAAAGATCATGTCGCCACCTTTTTTGAGGACTCTTGCTGCCTCCTGCATTACTTTATTTCGATCATCGCTGTGAAGAATGGCATCTTCAGACCATACAATATCAAAGGTATCATCATCAAACGGAATATTGTTGTAATTTCCGTCAATAACTTCGATCAGGTGATCTAAACCTTGTTCTTTATTCATTCTGCGGCCTCTTTGGTTCTCCGTTTCGCTGAGATTCAAAACAACAACCTGACAACCATACTTTTTTGCCAGATGTCTTGCAGAACCGGCAAAACCGCCACCTAAGTCAATAATTTTCGTATTCTCATCAATCTTGTCAGCATAGCTTACCATGCGATCAATGGTTCTTCTGCTGGCTGTATAAATTTCTTCATCCGGGTGTTTATATATTCCCAGGTGTAAATCTTCTCCGCCCCATATTCTGTAATAGAAATTATGGGCATCTTCGCTGTTATAGTAACTTCTCGTTACTTCTACTTCTTCAGAATATTTTTTGTCGGCCATAATAACCTCCCATTATTTTTTTGTTTTAATTAAAATTCAAACATTCCTTCTCTGTATGCATTCATATAATTTTCACAGAAAGGATCCCTTCCTAATAAGGTTTCTGTAGTAATTATATTAGCCATCATTTTCTTATCCAAAGGATTCATGATAGCGGAGTCCAGACCCTTAGTGATAGCCATTGTCATAAACGTCTGATTCGCATGTTTACGTTTTGGAATACCATAAGAGATATTCGAAAGTCCGCAAACTGTGTGAACTCCCTCAAAATCTTTATTAATTTGTTCAATGGTATTCAAAAACTCAATTCCAAATTTATCGCCAGAACCAATTGGTTGTACTAATGGATCAACATAAATATTGTCCAGATCGACACCATTTTGCTGCAAGCTATTAATTAACCTATCGGCAATCTTCATTCTGTCATCCTTAGTATAAGGCATTCCTTCATCGCTCATACATAGGGCTATAACTTTCATATCCGTACCTTTCAGTACAGGAAGCATCTTATCCCAGCGGTCCTTCTCCAGTGAAATGGAATTCAACATCGGTGCGCCTTTATGTACTTTTACAGCTTCTTCCAAAACCTGTGGATCAGGTGTGTCAATGCAACAAGGTTTATCCACATTCTCCTGCACGGTATTGATTAACCATTTTACATAATCTAATTCCTGTCCGACAAATATGCCTGCATTTACATCGATGAAATCTGCTCCATGATCAGCTTGTTCTTTCGCTACTCTGGCTATCTCATCATAGTTTTTTTCTTTGATTTCATCTCGAATTTTCTTTCTACTGGCGTTAATAAGTTCTCCAACTATTTGCATTGTTATTCCTCCTATTTTAGAAATTCGTTTTGTGTTACTTTACAATTCGGTTCTATATATATAAAGTCTTTTTTGGTATATGGGCCGTTTAACATTTTACTGAAATATTCATTTGAGCCGCTGTATTCAACAAACTTTTTATTAAAGTAGGCAGCGTTTTCCTTAGCTCTTTTCCTGTATTTCTCCACATCTCCGGCACCTGTATTTATAAAGCTTATGTATTCATAATTGCGTATTTCATACTGCATTGTTTCCTCGGCCATTTCACGTCCAACTCTTCTTGTGTATTCATTTTCGACTAAACCTAAAGGATCCTTTTCATTGTCTATCCAGCTAGGCGTAAGATGATATGTACCGGGATGCCTGGAAAAAATTTCATAATACCTATCCCGGTTCCCCAGGTAAAAAGCGACACAATCATGTGTTTTAGGAATATATAAACCTTGTTTAGGTGCCACTAACCCGACAATTCCATTAGAACATAAACCATATCCGAGAATCACTTGTTCAAAATGCGCTTCTACATTATCCAGCGCCTTTTGGATATGTTCGACCATCTTATGCGGCGCACGATGCAGATTCTGAGGTAAAAATTCAATATCTACCTCATCCGCCTTTTTTCTTACTTTTTCTAATTCAGGTTTTATGCTTCCGCAAGCAATGATCTTTTTCATAATATCTTTTTAATCATCTAAGTCTTGTCTGTCAGACAACTTTGGATTTCCTATCGCTCTCGCTGCGTAACGAGTGAGTGATCCTTCTTTTTTTCGTTCAACTTCAACAAAAGGATCAGTAGCGCCTGCATTTATAGCTGCCTCTTTAGCAAGCTTCTTTGATTTCTCTTCAGCATAGTCACAGGCATCCTGGTATTCTTCAAAATTTTTACGTTTTCCTTCAAATTTGACTACATAAGTATATTGTTCATCGCTTTCCTGAATAAAAACAATAGCTTCACGGATTTCAGTAACTGATCCTGAAACAGCGCCAACAGCATTTGCAACATCGGCATATTCAGGGAGAACAAATTTTGTATTAACCAGTTTAGCGGCCTTTTTCAGGAAATGTCTGGCCGGTGCACCGGTTCCAATAATCGGATATCTGCTATCTGCATTAATAGATAAGAAATTATTGTCGCTATAAAGTATTTCGTGCAACATCCATTTTCCCCATTCTCCATCAATACTCCCCGGCATCCTGGAAGGATTAATATTTTGACATGCAAGGAACAATATAATTTCCTCCACAATCATATCCACCACCTTATTAAACACAGATTCTATTAAATCTTTTCGGTTCGTTTTATAAATAGTGCAATAATAATCAGTTGCAGCTTTTGCCGTTTCCCTGTCCCATAAGTCCATTGCTCTTTCTACATGTAAGAGGTCAGAGGGATTTAAAGAAGCACATTCTAATTTTCCCTGTTGAATAAAACCACTTATCTCCAAATGGTCGGGATGAAACACCTCCATCTTTTTCATCAGTTCTGAGAGGCGAATAGGCTTTTGAACCAGTTCAATAACTCTTTTTTGTTTATCGGATAATGTTCTAAAAATCTCTTCTTCTAGTGGATTGTGTAAATACCAATATTCCGTATCAAAGGGATTTTGTTTTATGAAGCTTCCTTTATTTAAATTTTGAATTTCCTGAGCAACATGTTCATGATGCATGGCCATTTGTGACAAAGCTCTTACGCGATCGGGACCGATAACAAGCTCCTTTTTATCATCATAAGCAATTCTGCTATCGCATCCAACGCTAATTGTCCGGATTTTAGCAGCTTCAACAGCAGTCTCTGTTTCACCGACTTTAGCGCCTTCTTCGGAAATAACCACCCTGGAGTCTTTAACCAAAGCCATATCGGTGGTGGTACTTCCAACATCAATCACAAGTGAGCTACCATTATTTGACAGAAAGCGACCTCCAATGGCACTGGCTGCAGGACCGGAAAGCACCGTTTCGACCGGCTTTTTAACCGCTTCTGTATAAGGCATAAGCGTTCCATCACCTCTTACAATCATAAGAGGGGCTTCTATACCAAGATCCTTAAGTGAATACTGAACCGCTTGTATAAAATCCTGCATTACAGCTACCAATGAAGCATTAATTGATGCTGTTGCAGCTCGTTTTATAGAGTCCAGCTTTGTTGACAGTTGGTGAGCCATTACTACAGGTAAATCAGAACATTCCTGTACAATATTAAAAGCTTTTTCTTCATGGTCAGAATTTAACGGACTGAAGTAACTTGAAATGGCAATGGCGTCTACCTCATCTTTATTTTCTTTCACCCATTGCTTTATCCCTTCTTCATCAAGGGGATTGGCTTCAGCACCCTGGGCAGTATGGCCGCCATTGAAGAAAGCAATTTCTCGTGTAGAAAGTTTTTCAATTAAACCATAGCTTTCAATCAGATCCTTATCATAACCAATCAGCAGTAAACCAACTTTACGGGCTTTGCCTTCTGCCACTGAATTAGTGGCCAATGTACTGGAAATTCCAACCAGTTTGATATTGTAATCCGCCTTTATATACAATTTTTTTAGAACCTTGATAACGCCTTTCTTAAGATCATCGCGGGTAGTAAGGGATTTAGCTGCAGACACGACTTTCCGTGTGCCATAATGCAACAGCACTCCATCGGTAAAAGTACCACCTGTATCTATTCCAATTACGTATCGGTTCATATTTATTCTATCAAATTGACAATTTGTTGAAACAGAGAGCCAGGCAATTAAACGCCTGCTCTCTGGTAATCAAACTATTTAAGGCTTATGATTAGCTGTTAGATTCTTTCTTGACCCTTTCTTCAGATTCTTTCAGTATATTTTCAATTTCCTGGTCCGCTTTTGCGGGTACTTTATCTCTGGGGCCTTCATAATTATTTATTAAATCCCGTGTTTTGTCAAGCACACGATCTTTCAGTGTTTTCTCTCCCTGTTTAACCCAGTCTTCATAACTGTTTCTATCCATGAGAGTTGGCATCCAGTAATCTCTGAAATGTTCCATTGTATGATCTTCATACAGGTAATGACCGCCTGGACCCACATTATTGATCTGTTCAACAGCTAAAGTATCTTCGCTAACTTCAACACCTCTCTCAACAACTCTGGCCATCGCGATAATCTCATCATCCATAACAGTCTGGAAAACATCACCGGTAAGACCAGATTCAGTATATCCATTATCATGAACAAAATTAGCGCCGCTCATCATTGCTGCATTGATAGAAAGGCTAGCTTCCATTGCCGACTGTACATCCATTTTCTTCGTATCTGTACAACCGGATGTAGAATACATTGGCAGGCCGCAGTAATGTACAACCTCAGTATGAGCAGCACTTAAGAGGCTCAATTCAGGTGCACCATA
This sequence comes from uncultured Bacteroidales bacterium, assembly GCA_964345495.1. Lineage (GTDB taxonomy): Bacteria > Bacteroidota > Bacteroidia > Bacteroidales > UBA12077 > JAGXLC01. Next base: position 8,993 of record CAYFRV010000060.1, read on the forward strand.
AGAGTAAATCGAATAGCGCATGTCCAGAATAGATTGTACACCACCTATTATCACACAAGTTCCGGGGCTGATTAATTGGGCAGCAATTACACCTACCATGGACTCAGATAAAGCAACAACCAGCTGTCCGGCGTGTGTTGCAGGCACAGTACCACCACCAATAGCACATGGGCTATAAACCTGCGGAATTCTGTGTTCTGCGCAATACATTGCTTTATCAATAGCGTGATAATCACTAACCAATGGGGAGATAGGTTCTCCATAAAAAATAAAATTAGGCCGCTGTTTAAACTCTTCTTCTCCACCAGCCATAGCAATAGCCATCCTATGCTGATCCCGGACTCCTTCTACACCAAAGGACCAACTCATAATTGGAGTTGTAGTGTTTCTTACCATGTCAGCAAATTCATACACATCTGCTAAGCCATTGGTTACATCACTAATGGAACCAAGGGACTGAACATATCCCATATTAGGAAGTGCATCACAAACCCTGGCTACTAAAGATGCATCTTTTCTCAAATACTTTCTTCGTTCCAGCGTTTCGGTGTCAATAAAATTCGGTGGTGTCGGGCCGGGTCCAAAATAACTTCTTTTTTTCTCTATCGTTATTTTTTTGGATTCATCACCGTCCCAGGGAAAAACCTCTGTTACTGGTGGCACGGTGGATAAGGCCTGACTTATAACCTCCGGTGGAAAATAAACTCTTACACCGTCTACTTTACAACCGGCTTTTTTGAATAATTCACGTGCACCTTCATGGTGAACATTCGCTCCGGTATATTGCAATGTCCTGTACATTCCGTTATAAATTCTTTCCTTTTGATCTTCAGAAAGAATCTCAAAATGCGGACTTTCTTGTACTGTATAATTAGTTCTGTTAATCATATTCAATTTTTTTAATGATTCGATAATAGAGAATCAATTATGAATGCCGCTTATCGGCTTCTGAAATAATCTTATTCAACTCTTCTTTCAGTTTATCCTCAATAGGCTCTGGTTGATGTTCATTGAGTAATTTCTCAGTTCGTTCATTCACCCTGTCGCTCATGGTTTTAGAGCCATTTTGCTTCCATGTTTCATAATCGCCTCTATCCTGTAATTTAGGCAGGTACCATTCTTTCCAGTATTCAAAAGTATGATCGGTAGTTACATATTCTCCACCAGGGCCTTGTTTTTCAATAAGATCCAAAGCAAGATGTTCCTTATCGGTATTGATACCTTTTCCAAACTGACGAACCATACCCATCATTTCTTCATTTAACACAAGGCTTTCAAGAGAAGCATTCGTACCGTGATCAATATAACCGACATCGTGAACAAGGTTAGCACCTGAAAGATAAGAATAGAATAAGTTCATCATCTGTTCTGCAGAAGCCTGTTCATCCAATACTTTTGAATCACTACAGCCACCCGTTGAGAACATGAGTAAGTTCAACCATTTTGCAATATCCGTATTTGCTGCGGACGCAAGAGAAAGTTCCGGAGCGCCATAAGAATAAGTAGACTTTTTCATATCAAGCAATGTAGTAACACCACCCATAATCAGAGGCATTCCCGGATTTTTCAGGTGGCAAAGCACAGTAGCCAATAATGTTTCTGCAAGAGACTGAACCAACATTCCTGCTATCGTTGCAGGAGCTGTAGCACATGAACTTGGACATGGCGTATACATTGCGGGAATTTTCTTCTCTGCTGCAAACAATAATTTTTCTACTGCAGTACGGTCATTTTTTAATGGAGAGATGGGCTCAATATAAGCCACAAACATAGGATTTAATCTAAACTCTTCTTCGCCGCCTTGCAGCAAGCATCCCATTCTCCAGAGATCCTCCAGACCTTCGCCGTCAACGCTTGTAACAACCATGGGCTTTGTATTGTTTTCCAGCATTGCCATGAACTGGTGACGGTCATAAGTTTGTGGATTTGGCGCATCACCTACAATTCCGTGAGACATAAAGAAATCATAATTAGGTAATGCATCAACAAGTTTACCGGCGTTTTTTACATCATTGTAAGTTGTTCTTCGTCTTTCGCCGGTTTTTCTATCATAAGTAAAAGGGAGATCAGAGCCGGTACCGAAAGCCACTGTATCTTTCTGCAAGTGTAACGATCGCTTACCGTTTCTTCCCTTCAGAGTAATTTTTCGTGGATAAAAATTCAAAGCTTCCTCAACCATTGTAGTCGGAATTCTGACATTGTTTCCTCTTACAACAGCATTACTGTATCTAAACAACTCTAAAGCTTCGTCCTGATAAATATTTCCACCGGTTCGTTCTAAGACTTCCAGTGCAGCATAAAATATCTGCTCTATCTGATCTTCTGAAAGCACTCGAAACTTGGTGGACTTATTTATTTTTTGATTCATTTTCATAAATAGTTCCTTTCTATTCTTTTGATTAAAGAATTGCTACATTTAAGTAAAGCATTCTGAGCATCTAACAGAATTAAATACTCAGAATGAACAATTCAGAAATTTTAACAATCAATCTTGTTGTTATTTCTTTTGCTTTTCAAAGTATTCTTTGGTTATATCCACTGCGCTGCCTGCGTTAGGAGCATAAATATCGGCTCCGATTTCCTCAGCAAACTCTTCTGTAACAGGAGCACCACCAATAGTAACTGCTACCTGATCACGAATACCTGCTTCTTTGAGTGAATTAATAACTTCACCCATTCTGGGCATAGTTGTGGTTAGGAGCGCAGACATTCCAAGAACGTCAGGTTTATGCTCTTTTACAGCTTTGACAAATTCTTCATTAGGCTGATCAATTCCAATGTTAATCACTTTATAACCTGCGCCTTCAAACATCATTCCTACCAGGTCTTTTCCAATGTCGTGAAGGTCACCGGCTACTGTGCCAATTACTAATGTTCCAGCCTTACCAAGGTCACTATCTGAAAGTTTCGGGCGTATGATATCCATAGCACCACTCATCGCTTTTGCACTGCGTAAAACCTCAGGCATGAACATATCGCCGTCTTTCCATTTCTGTCCTACAGCATCCATACCAGGCAGCAAACCCTTGTTTAATACATCTGCCGGGTCAGCACCAGAATCAATTGCTTCGTTTGTTTGATTTTTTAAATCATCAACCTTTCCTGCAATTAAAGATTCAGTAATTTTTGTTAAATCCATACTCATAATTCCTCCTTTTTAAAAGTTTTTTATATCCATATTTATTTCTTTTCAAATTCTAAAAAATTTGAATACATCCATATATAAGAAAATATTAATTGAGTTCAGCTAAATAACGGAATTTACATTCCGGAGATTGATGTTTAAATTGGTTAAGGCAAAAATTGCCTTTGGAATACAATACGAATTAAAAACTAAATAACTTCTACAGAATTTTTTTAACATTAATTTGTAATTATTTGATAAACAGATTAATATAAATAAATTAATTTTTTATTCAATGCAAATATCTATAATTTAAATATAAGATCAAAATTATTTAGACATGAATATCACAAATCAAATGAAAAAAGACAGAAATCATCACACAATTTTTTCTATGTCAGTATTATAAACACATAAGTGATTTAAGTCATTTCTTTTCTACAAACTGTTTTATAATCAATTCACCACAAACCCAACAGAAAACTTAAATATTTTATTATCAATAACTTAATTCAAATGTAATTTTGCTTTCTATAACATTTCGTATAGAATCTTTTATAACAAATTAACGGCTTTTTTTATTCAGAAATTCCTATTCAATAGACCATAAATTCAATCAAACAAATAAATTATAGTCTGAAATTAATCAAAAACTTTTTATACAATAAAATGAAAAACAAAACAATTTGAACATTGCAAACAATACAATTAAAGCTAATTTCATCAACAATTTTAAATTTATCAGATAAAAATTTGCAATAAGACAATTAATCCTTAATTTTGCATCAGTGTTTTGGTGAAAGGCATATCTTCCGATTTGCCTTTTTAAAAGGGAATCCGGTTAAAATCCGGGGCAGTACCCGCTACTGTGAATTCCTTAAACGATTTTACCAAACCTTGCCACTGTTCGGCAGCTGCCGGATGGGAAGGCCGTAAAATCGGACTCTAAACAGAGGAGGAATAAGCCAGGAAACCTGCCAGAACGCAAAACAGCATCATAGCTTGCGGGTGAAAAGCTGTGGTCGGGAAAAGTCTTAAAACTCTTTTCTTCGTCATCCATCCCGTTTATAGCTTTGATGAATTTAATCAATCACAGAAAAAGCATTCTGTAGAAACATTTTGAAATGTTTAAAACAAAACTGATTAAACATCAAATGAGCAGGTCTGTCTTGGGATTATTAATAATGCTCCTCATGTCTCTTATATCTATGGGGCAATTAAACGCCCAGTTTTCTAAAGAAGTACATGAGATCGAGCAGGTAAAAGTAGTTGGCAACTACAGGAAAACCTACACCAA
>CAYFRV010000061.1:0-13324 GCA_964345495.1 uncultured Bacteroidales bacterium
AGCCAAAAGCTTAATACATATTAAAAAATTGACGATAATTCTAAAATTTACCTCTACTTCTGAATTTGCCTGATTAGGCAACTTTTAGCCGTTGCATGCTGATCTTATCTAGTTTGTCTTTCGCGTATTTATATGTTATTTCTATTTCTTTGTCTTTCAGTTTTTTCGAAGGTGTTTCATACATTACATCCCGCATAATTGCTTCACAAATAGACCTTAGTCCCCTTGCTCCAAGCTTATATTCGATTGCTTTTTCCACAACAAGTTCGTAGACATCATCCTGGAATGTCAGCGTAATACCGTCAAGCTCGAAAAGCTTTTTGTATTGCTTAACAATGGAATTTTTCGGTTCTGTAAGAATATTCTTTAAAGCTTCTTTTGAAAGCGGTTCAAGATAAGTCAATACCGGTATTCTTCCGATAATTTCAGGAATTAATCCGTACGATTTGAGATCCTGTGGCGCAATGTATTGAAGAAGGTTATCCCTGTCTATTTTGTCTTTCTGCTTGCTTGCTGAATATCCAATTACCTGGGTGTTTAACCTTTGTCCGATTTTTTTCTCAATCCCGTCAAAGGCTCCACCACTAATAAATAAGATGTTATTGGTGTTTACCTGTATCATTTTTTGATCCGGATGCTTTCTTCCACCTTGCGGGGGAACATTAATTTGTGAGCCTTCAAGTAATTTCAGTAATCCTTGTTGAACTCCTTCACCGGAAACATCTCTTGTAATTGATGGATTGTCACCTTTTCTGGCAATCTTATCTATTTCATCAATAAAAACAATGCCTTTTTCGGCTGCTTCCACATTGTAGTCAGCTGCCTGTAGAAGCCTTGAAAGTATACTTTCGATGTCTTCTCCAACATATCCGGCTTCAGTTAATACAGTTGCATCAACAATCGTGAACGGAACTTGTAGCATTTTAGCAATCGTTTTTGCCAGTAATGTTTTGCCTGTTCCGGTTTCTCCAACAAGTAAAATATTTGATTTTTCAATTTCTATTTCATCATCGTCATTTTTTCCTACATACATCAGTCTTTTGTAATGATTGTATACCGCAACCGACAATGTCTTTTTTGCTTGTTCCTGGCCTATGACATATTGATCTAAAAATTCATGGATTTCTTTAGGCTTAAGGAGCTGAACCTGGTTGATATCAAAATCTCCTTTTTTCTTAACTTCTTCTTGTACTATGCTATTAGCCTGTTCAATGCATCTGTCACAAATATGGCCTGATATACCTGCAATTAATAAATTGGTGTCTTTCTTTTCCCTTCCGCAAAATGAACATTTCTCTTTTTCCATAATTCCTCACTTAATTTTTTACTACAAAATAGTGTGCTAATTTACTGATTTATTTTTGTTTTGAAAAATAAAACCTGCATCTGTAAAATGCAGGTTTAGTTGGTTATATTGTATAGTAAGATTGATTTTTTTGTGGTTTATTTTTCTTTATTACCACTTTCTTCTTTTCTTTCTAAAACTTCGTCAACCATGCCGTATTTTTTTGCTTCGGCGGCCGTCATCCAGTAATCTCTGTCTGAATCTTTTTCGATCTTTTTGTAGGTATTTCCGGAATGTTTAGCAAGTATGTTGTAAAGTTCTTTTTTCAGTTTTAAAATTTCCCTTGCTGTAATTTCTATGTCTGCTGCAGCTCCTTGAGCTCCACCCAGGGGCTGATGAATCATTACGCGTGAGTGGGGTAGGGCTGAGCGTTTTCCTTCTTTGCCTGCAGCTAGTATTACAGCTCCCATTGATGCAGCCATGCCTGTGCATATTGTTGATACATCAGGAGTTATATACTGCATGGTGTCATAAATTCCAAGACCGGAATGAACTGCCCCTCCCGGTGAGTTAAGATAAATTTGAATATCCTGTGCCGGGTCTGATGATTCAAGGAAAAGTAATTGTGCCTGAATGATATTGGCTACATCATCATTAATCGGAACACCGAGGAAAATGATTCTGTCCATCATCAGTCTTGAGAAAACATCCATCTGAGCTACATTTAATTGACGTTCCTCTATAATGTTGGGGGTAATATAGTTGTTATATACTGAACTATACTGATCTAGTCTTAAACTACTGATACCAAGGTGTTTGGTTGCGTATTTCCGAAATTCGTTGCTTGAGTCCATAATGTTTTTTTCTTAAAATTAATCAATATTCAAAATAATCAATAAGAAAAACAACGTTTTACTTAGATTGTTTATTTTGGTCTTCTTCTACTTGCTTTTTGAATTCTTCCATGGTTACTTCTTGTTCTTCCAGCTTCACTTTTTCTTTGATGAGCTCTGTAACTTTATCTTCATATTTATGTTCATAGAGCTTTCGTTTTTGTTCTTCTTGCTGGAGAAGCTGTTTTGCATACATCTCCAGTTGCTCATCAGGGAAGTTCATCATTCCGTATTGCTGAAACTGTTGAAGTGTCAGTTGCTTGGCAAGTTCCAAAACTTCTGATTCTTCCACTTTGATTTCGTGGTCTTTGATGATTTTATTTTTGATCAGATCCCATTTTACATCTTGTTTAAAAGCCGGGAACTCTTCTTCTATCTGTTCTTCAGTTAATTGATTGTCTTCTTTTTGGCTTTGAGATTCTTTCAACCAGCGTTTCAGGAACTCTGCCGGAATTTGTGGATCTACTTTCCTCACAAAATGTTCTTTTGCGTCCACTGCAAACTTTCTGTCGCTTTCAGGTTTGAGTTGGTTTTCAAGTTCTTCTTTTATTTTTTGTCGAAATTCCTCGTCAGAGGTTACTTCTCCTTCTCCATAGAGTTTATCATAAAAATTTTGATCGATCTCAGCTTTCTCAAATTTCTTAACCTTGTCTATTTTTAACCTGAAAAAATTGTTAATGTTTTCAAGGTCTTCTTTATTTACGTTAAGCATTGATGACAGCTCTGCATCATTTGGATAGGCTTTTTTCAGGTCAAGATCAATCTCATCGCCGGGTTTAGCCTTTTCAAATTTGGCTTTGATGTCTTCATCCTTTAAAACATCCAGTGATAAAGTAGCATCTTCTTTTTTGGTTCCGTCTTCTTTGGGATTTCCTTCTTCATCAAGCTCTGTTAATTCTGCATTGAGCATTTCATCTTTTTCGGTGACCTCGTCGACTTCTTTAAATTCTCCCATTCGCTTCTGATAGCTTTCGATTTGATTATCAATCAGGTCATCTGTAATTTTAATGTTGTAATATGGAATTTTGTCGTGGCCCGACATCTTTACTTCAAAATCAGGAGACACTCCGATGTCAAAAGCAAACTCAAATTCTTTGTCATTATCCCAGTTGATCTCTTTTTGATCTGTTTTACTGGGAAGGGGTTCTCCTAAAATATTGAGTTCTTCTGATTTTAGGTATTCGGATAGTTTTTGGCTAACTAATTTGTTGATCTCATCAATTTTAATAGCCCTTCCATACATTTTACGAATAAGGCCCTCTGGTACTTTTCCTGGTCTAAAGCCATCCAGCTTGGCTTTTTTCTTGTAATCTTTTACTACCTGATCGACCTTCTCTTTGTAGTCTTCTTCATTCACTTGTACTTTGAGTACTGCGTTCAGCTCGTCTTTGTTTTCTTTTTTAATATTCATCAGCCTGATTCTTTAATTAGAATATAGTTAAAGTATTCTGTTTAAATTTTCGTTTTATTTAATTCAAAAAAACCGCTAACACCAACTACTTGGCGAATTAGCGGTGATACTTGTGCGGATGGAGGGACTCGAACCCTCATGCCCGAAGGCACTAGATCCTAAGTCTAGCGCGTCTACCAATTTCGCCACATCCGCAAAAAATTGTGGTGCAAATATATGTAATTTTTTAGAATAATAGATTCTTAAAATTGAAAATCTGTTTTTGAAACCAAAAATCCATTGGTTAATTTTGGATAGATACCTGAAGCCGGGGTTAACCTAAATCCTGCAGCATTGATTGTAAAATATAATGCTCCCGGATTATACGTTAAACATAATTTGTTCTTAATTTGTTTAATCTTTACTAATAACCAAAAAATCTTATTACTATGAAAATCTATTTGTTCAATTTCTTATTCCTGATGTTTGGCTTACTCTTGTACTCTTTTACAATGGTAAGTCAGGAGCCTTCTTACTTTATGCATAATGAACTCACTTTTCTCTGGGAAAGCGAAGACGACCTGAAAGTCCCTGAATCGGTGTTTTATAACAGTGATGAGAATCTTCTTTATGTATCAAACATAAATGGAAATCCTACTGCCAAAGATGGGAATGGTTTTATTTCAAAATTAAGTTTGGATGGTGAGATCAAAGAACTAAAATGGGCTGAAGGAATGGATGCTCCTAAAGGAATGGGGCGCCTGAATGGGTTTTTATATGTTACAGATATTGACAGGGTTCATAAAATAAGCTTTGCAACAGGAGAAATAAAAAAAACGTTTAAAGTTGATAATGCAAAGTTTTTAAATGATATCGATGTGCATAGTTCTGGAGATATATTCATTTCGGATATGCAAACCAGTAAAATTTACCGGATTAGAGATGGTCGTTTAAATTTATGGCTTTCTGACCAAAAATTGGAACGTACAAATGGCCTTTATGCTACTAATGATTACCTTTATATTGGTATGGCAAATAAGATTGTGCGTGTTGGTTATAAGAATAAGGATATATTACCTTTTATTGAAGATTCTGAAAGTGTTGATGGACTAAAACAGTTGAATGACGGAAGGTTAATTTTCTCTGACTGGCAGGGAAGGGTTTATTCTGCTGATTCTGATAAACCTATTGTGAAGTTACTCGATACGCGTTCTGTGGATAAAAATGCCGCAGACATTGAATATAGCAAGCAGCATAAGATGTTGTTCGTCCCTACATTTTCCGGGCATACAGTTTCTGCTTATAAGGTTTCAGGAGTTCCTTAACTCAAAATTTTGCCCAAGATATACGCGCCTTACTTGTTCATCTTCAGATAATTCTTTTGCTGTGCCTGCTTTAAGAATTGACCCTTCAAAAAGCAAGTATGATCGGTTTGTTATAGTCAGTGTTTCGTGGACGTTGTGGTCTGTTATGAGAATTCCGATATTTTTTTCTTGTAATTTGGTTACAATTTCCTGAATATCTTCTACTGCAATCGGATCAACTCCCGCAAAGGGTTCATCGAGTAGCATGAAACTTGGTTTTAAAGCTAAAGCCCTGGCGATTTCTGTTCTTCTTCTTTCACCTCCGGAGAGTTGTATTCCAAGGCTTTTTCGTACTCTCTCAAGGCCAAATTCTTTAATGAGCTGCTCTAAACGTTCCTTTTGCTCTTCTTTGTTATAGTGCGACATCTCCAGGACTGCTTTAATGTTGTCTTCAACGCTAAGTTTTCTGAATACAGATGCCTCTTGTGCTAAGTAACCTATACCCTTTCGTGCTCGCTTGTAAACAGGTTCCCGGGTGATATTGTGGTCATTTAAATAAATGTTTCCGGCATTGGGTTGAATAAGCCCTACGATCATATAGAAGGTTGTGGTTTTTCCGGCTCCGTTTGGCCCTAGTAAACCAACAATTTCTCCCTGGTTTAATTCGATGGAGACTTTATTAACTACTGTCCTGGAGCGATACTTTTTTATCAAGTCCGATGTATATAGTTTTCCTTTCACATCGTTATTGTTTTGACTGCTATCTGGCATAGATTTTCAATTTTTTACAAATTTAATTTTAATATTAACCCGCTAGTTCTTCTTCTTGTTTTTTCTTCTCAATTCTTTTTGAAATCTTAATTCCGGCTTCGTATAATAAAATTAATGGTATGGTAACCATTGTCAGACTGAATACATCTGGTGGAGTTATTGTCGCCGCAAGTATTAATATTAAAATGATGGAATGCCTTCGGTATTTCTTCAGGAATTCGGGCGTGACCAGTCCTGCCTTACTGAGAAAATAAATTAATACCGGCAGCTCAAAAATGACGCCGGAAGCAAGCACAACAGAAGCAGTAGTTCCAATGTATGATTTTAAATTGATTTGATTGGTTACCTGTTCACTGACATGATAAGAACCAAGAAAGTGGACTGATAACGGAAGAATCACAAAATATCCGAAAAGTACGCCAACAAAGAAAAGTACTGAGCTAAAAAATACCGCTCCTTTACTGTATTTTATTTCTTTTTGGTACAGAGCTGGTTTGATAAAGTTCCAAAACTCCCAGAATACATAAGGAAATGCCAAGATAAGTCCAAGAACAAAGGAGATCAAAATATGCATGGTTAATTGGCCGGACATTCGGATATTTATTATTTCAAGGGATTTGGAGTTAATACAAAGGTTGTCACTGTTTAATAATTCGCTAAGGTTACATAAAAACCGGTTTGTAAAAAATTCAGGGTTTTTCGGAGCAAGAATGAATGTATTGAATATGAAATCATGCATAAGAAAAACTACAATAGCAATGCCCAGAATTGCTATGAGCGCACGCATAATATGCCATCTTAATTCTTCAAGGTGTTCCAGAAATGTCAAATCTGAAGATCTTTCTTTCATAGTAGTGTATGTCTATTTATTCCATTTACTGGTGTTAATATTTGGTTTATGATCGTATTAAAATGTTCCTGCCCTTGCCGGTATTTTTTTCATTAAAGTGTTTGATGTCTATGGTTTGCATCTTTTGTTTAAAATTACACTATCCCTTCTTTTAATATGTCATGGAGGTGAACCATTCCGATATACTCTTCCCCTTCCATTACAGCTAACTGAGTGATGTTGTAATCTTCCATAATATTAAATGCATTGATTGCCAGTTGATTTTTGTCAATGGTTTTGGGGCTTTTTGTCATTATGTCTTCTGCCTTAATGTTTTCTATCTTTACTTGTTTTTGCAGCATCCTTCTCAAATCACCATCTGTTATTATTCCAACCATTTTCTTGTTTTCATCCATTACTGCCGTAGCTCCAAGCCTTTTAGAAGATATTTCAATAATAACCTCTTTTAGCGGATCATTGACACTAACCTTTGGCGCTTCATTTTGTTTATATAAGTCTTCGATAGTCAGGTAAAGCTTCTTTCCGAGAGAACCACCCGGATGAACTTTGGCAAAGTCGTCTTTAGAAAAGCCTCTGTATTCAAGCAAACAAACCGCCAGCGCATCTCCCATTACAAGTTGTGCTGTTGTACTTGAGGTGGGAGCCAGGTTGTGAGGGCACGCTTCCTTTTCAACTGTTGTCTTGAGCACATAATCTGCATTTTCTCCAAGAAACGAATCGGTTTTGGAGACCATCCCGATTAATTTGTTTTCACGGTATTTGATTAAAGGAATCAGCACTCTTATTTCAGGTGTATTACCGCTTTTAGAAATACAGATAATGACATCATTCTTCTGAATTATACCGAGATCACCATGTATAGCATCGGCCGCATGCATAAATATAGCAGGAGTGCCCGTGGAATTTAGCGTAGCTACAATTTTGTTTGCTATGTTTGCACTTTTTCCAATGCCGGTTATAACCACGCGGCCATTGCTTGAATAAATCAATTCGACTATTTTTTCAAAATCATCGTCAATATAATCTGCGAGTTTTCTGATGGATTCAGATTCGTGTATGATGGTCTCTTTAGCTAAAGATTTAATTTTTGGTTTCATCGGTTAATAAGTTGAGTTCTCTTGCATTTTGAAAATTATTGAAAGTAATTTTTATCGGCTAAATTTCATACCTTTAAATATGATTTTTATCAAAAAACCTAAAATTTGTTGTTGATATTTTTTTTTGCTCAGTGAATTGTAGTAATTTTAATAATGTATTCGTTATTGTTTCATATAGATGTTGGAGTATTGAAACATACCAACATTAATAACGTTACAAAAATAGCTAAAATTAATTGCATAAAATTGAAATAAAACAGGAAAATGAGTGCTGGAGTAGATGTATCATTAAAAGATTATTTGAAGAAATATTTTGGGTTTGATAAATTTAAAGGAAATCAGGAAGTTATTATCCGGAGTTTATTAGATGGTAATGACACATTTGTTGTTATGCCAACAGGAGGGGGCAAATCTATGTGTTATCAGTTGCCTTCCCTAATCATGGACGGTACAGCGATCATTATTTCACCCTTAATTGCTCTTATGAAGAACCAGGTGGATTTAATGCGTGGTTTTGGTTCCGAGGAAGGAATTGCACACTTTTTAAATTCATCCCTGACAAAAGCTCAAATGCAGAAAGTTAAGGGTGATGTGCTTTCAGGCATTACACAACTGCTTTTTGTTGCTCCTGAGTCACTTACGAAAGAAGATAACATTGATTTTCTGAAACAAGCTAAAATTGCTTTCTATGCAATAGATGAAGCACATTGTATTTCCGAATGGGGACATGATTTTCGTCCCGAATACCGTAGAATACGCCCAATGGTTGATAAAATTGGGAGAGCGCCGATTATCGCTTTAACTGCAACTGCTACTCCGAAGGTTCAGAGCGACATACAAAAAAACCTTGAAATACAGGACGCCAACGTTTTCAAGTCTTCCTTTAACCGTCCTAATCTCTATTATGAAGTTCGGCCAAAAAAGGATGCCACAAAAGAAATCATAAAATTCATAAAAAATAATCCCAATAAATCAGGAATCATTTATTGCCTGAGCCGTAAGAAAGTAGAAGAGCTCGCAGAAACTTTAAAGGTGAATGGAATTAAAGCATTGCCATACCACGCGGGCATGGACTCGGCAACTCGTACCGGAACACAGGATAAATTCCTGATGGAGGATATTGACGTTATTGTAGCAACAATTGCCTTTGGCATGGGTATTGACAAGCCTGATATACGTTTTGTTATACATTACAATATTCCAAAGAGCCTTGAAGCATATTACCAGGAAACAGGCCGGGCCGGCAGAGATGGCGGAGAAGGAAAGTGTATCGTATTTTACAGCTATAAAGACATCCAGAAGCTTGAAAAGTTTATGCAGGGCAAGCCAATTAATGAACAGGAGATAGGAAGGCAGTTGTTGATGGAAACAACAGCTTATGCCGAATCTTCACTCTGCCGTCGTAAACAACTTTTACATTATTTTGGCGAGGAATACAAAGAAGACAATTGCGAGAATTGTGATAATTGCCTTAATCCAAAAGAACAGTTTGAAGGGAAGGATTATATGGTAACAATGCTTAAAGCGATTAAGGAGGTTAAGAATAAATTTAAACCCGACCATATAACAAATTTTCTGGTTGGAAAACAAACCAATAATATAAAAGCCTATAAACATCATAATCTTCCAATGTTTGGAGCAGGAAAGGACGAGTCTGATGAGTTCTGGAATACCATTATACGGAGAGCTTTGGTTATGGGCTTGCTTGATAAAGATATAGAGAATTACGGATTATTAAGAGTTAGTGAAAAGGGTGAAGAATACCTTAATAATCCTGAAAGTATAATGATAAGTAAAGATCATGATTATGAAAGCAGGGATGATGAGAGTGGAGGAGAAAACCGGGGTGGAACTGTGGATGAGGAATTATTATCCATATTGAAAGATCAGCGCAAGAAAGTTGCTAAAGAAGAGAGCTTGCCACCATTTGTTATTTTTCAGGATTTCTCCCTTGAGGATATGGCCACTCAGTATCCGGTCACCAAAGAAGAGATGCAAAACGTGATGGGCGTAGGAAAGGGAAAAGCCCAAAAATTTGGGGATAAATTTATTGATATAATTAAGAAATATGTAGAAGAGAAGGATATTATCCGCCCCCAGGATATGGTCGTCAAATCAATCGTTAATAAATCGGGGCTTAAAGTAGCAATTATACAGGGGATTGATAGAAAACTCCCTCTCGAGGATATTGCGAAATCGAAAGGCATTGAAATGACCGAACTCTTAAATGAAGTGGAATCTATCGTACAATCTGGTACCAAACTTGACCTGGATTATTACATCAACCAGGTGATCGATGAAGATAAGCAGGAAGATATCTATGACTATTTCCTTGAAGACGCAGAATCCGAGTCTATTGATGAGGCATTGAATGAATTAGGTGAAGATGAGTATTCTGAAGAAGATGTTCGCCTGATGCGAATTAAGTTCTTCTCTGAATATGGAAATTAATTAAACCCAATCTCTAATCAGGCAATTTCAAATCTTTTTATTCAAAATTAGCAGGAATTATTAATTTTGTGCTAAAAAGAATCGTAATATGACAGGAACAGAAGAAATAAAAGCCATAGAGGAACGCCGGGATGCGTTGAGGAGGCATCTTTGACATCGACAATAAACGCATTCAGGTAGAGGAGGAAGAAGAAAAGACTCAGGCTCCCGATTTTTGGGACGATCCCCAAAAAGCCGAGCAGAAACTCAAATCTATTTCACAGCTCAAAGAATGGATTAATGCTTACGATGAAATCGATACGAACATCGAGGAGCTTAAAGTAATGTTGGAATTTTACAGGGAAGGCGAAGCTACTGAGGAAGATATTGAGGCTCAGTATAACAAAACCCTGGAATTAGTTGAGCGTCTTGAGTTGAAAAATATGCTTGGGAAGAAAGAAGATGCTTTTGGAGCTTACCTTCAAATTAACCCGGGAGCAGGAGGAACAGAAAGCCATGATTGGGCTGAGATGCTCATGAGGATGTATTACCGTTGGGGCGAACTTCATAATTATAAAGTCAAAGAAATTTATTACCAGGAAGGTGATGAGGCAGGAGTTAAGTCTGTAACCCTTGAATTCGAAGGTGATTATGCGTACGGTTATTTGAAAGGGGAAAATGGCGTACACCGTCTTGTCAGATTATCTCCTTTCGACTCAAATAACAGACGCCATACCTCTTTTGCTTCTGTCTTTGTATCCCCTGTTATAGATGAAAGTATAGAAATTAATGTCAATTCTTCGGATATAGAATGGGATACATATCGTTCCAGCGGAGCCGGCGGACAACATGTGAATAAAGTAGAGACAGCTGTGCGTCTGCATCACCTCCCCACAGGAATTACTATTGAGAGTCAGGCAACCCGCTCCCAGCACAAAAATAAAGAAAAAGCTATGCGCATGTTGAAGTCGCAGTTATATGAGATTGAGATGCGCAAAAAGCTGGAAGAAAAGGAAAAAGTAGAAGATCAGAAGAAAAAGATTGAATGGGGCTCTCAGATACGGAATTATGTTTTGCATCCATATAAAATGGTTAAAGACCTTCGCACCGATGAAGAAACCTCAAATGTTCAGGATGTGCTGGATGGAAAAATCGACGGATTTATCAAAACTTATCTCATGATGTATGGCGGTGAATAATTGCTAAACTATAATTTGCGTTGTTGTGTGGACATTTTAAAAGAACTCATTATTCTAAATTCTATACTTATATATTATTCGCTACTTTTGTAAATGCCTAAATCAAAATCTATATGAAAATATATCACAATCCCCGTTGCAAGAAAAGCCGTGCAGGTTTAGAATATCTAAAAAATCAGGGTGTTGAACCCGGTGTAGTTAAGTATATGAAAGATGATCCTTTGACAGCGGATACGTTAAAGAATCTTTTGATGAAACTCAACAAAAAGCCTCAGGATATAATTCGCACACAGGAAAAGGTTTATAAGGATAATTTTAAAGGAAAAAATTTCACTGAAGATGAATGGGTGAAAATATTAGTGGAAAATCCAAGGTTAATTCAAAGGCCCATCGTTGAAGATAAATATAAGGCAGTTATAGGCGATCCTCCGCAAAACATTGACGCGTTGTTTTAAATTTTGTATCTTATCGGTTGAAAATAATAGTATTGATATAATCGGAACTTTACTATTTTTCAACATAAACGAATACAAACTAAAACTTTATGCCTTATGTCAACTCCCGAATTTAAATACCAGGAGCCTTTTCCTCTTGGTAAAGACAACACAGAGTATTACTTGTTAACAAAAGATCATGTTTCCGTTTCGGAATTTGAAGGGCGAAAAATGCTAAAAGTTGAACCTGAAGGGCTTACTGAGCTGGCAAAAACCGCTTTTCGCGATACCTCTTTTATGTTGCGCACCGAGCATATAAAACAGGTTGCTGAAATTCTGAACGATGATGAGGCTAGTGATAATGACAAGTATGTGGCCCTTACCATGTTGCGTAATGCTGAAATTTCAGCAAAAGGTGAACTGCCGTTTTGCCAGGATACAGGAACAGCAACAGTAGTTGCTAAAAAAGGCCAGCACGTATGGACCGGCGGGGGCGATGAAAAGGCGCTTTCAAAAGGGGTCTACGACACATATACTCAGGAGAATCTGCGATATTCCCAGACAATCCCTCTTGATATGTATACAGAAAAAAATTCCGGTACCAATTTACCGGCACAGATTGACATCTATGCAACTGACGGGGATGAGTACAATTTCTTGTTTGTAGCAAAAGGTGGAGGTTCTGGCAATAAAACAGCGCTTTTTCAAAAGACTAAAGCATTGTTGAATCCGGATAAACTTCAGGAGTTTTTGGTTGAGAAACTTAAATCTCTTGGCACAGCAGCTTGCCCGCCATATCATGTTGCATTTGTAGTGGGTGGAACATCCGCAGAGGCAAATTTGAAAACAGTTAAGCTGGCTTCTACTAAATACCTTGATAATTTGCCGACTCAGGGTAATGAAGGCGGTCAGGCATTTCGTGATAAGGAGCTTGAAGAAAAAGTTCTTAAAGCAGCTTATGATCTTGGAATTGGTGCACAATTCGGAGGAAAATACTTTGCACTGGATGTCCGTATCGTACGTTTACCAAGGCATGGGGCTTCCTGTCCTGTGGGCATGGGAGTTTCTTGTTCAGCTGATCGCAATATTAAAGGAAAAATAAATAAAGACGGAATTTGGGTTGAGAAACTGGAAGACAATCCGGGCCGGTTTATCCCTGAAGCCTACCGAAAAGCGGGGGAAGACGATGCCATAAGTATCGATTTGAATAAACCAATGAAGGATGTTCTGGCCGAATTGTCTAAACATCCTGTGGGCACAAGGCTATCACTCAACGGTACAATCATTGTAGCACGTGACATTGCCCATGCTAAGCTAAAAGAACGATTGGACAACGGAGAGGATTTACCGGAGTATTTCAAAGAACACCCGGTTTATTACGCCGGGCCGGCTAAAAAGCCTAAGGATAAACCATCCGGCTCTTTCGGTCCGACTACAGCCGGAAGAATGGACCCCTACGTTGAGCCATTCCAGAAACATGGCGGCAGTATGATTATGATTGCAAAAGGAAACCGCAGCCAGCAAGTTACTGATGCATGTAAAAAATACGGAGGCTTTTATTTGGGTAGTATCGGAGGCCCGGCTGCCATCCTGGCACAAGAGAACATAAAGAACGTAGAACTACTGGAATATCCTGAATTGGGAATGGAAGCGATCTATCAGATTGATGTG
>CAYFRV010000062.1:0-12997 GCA_964345495.1 uncultured Bacteroidales bacterium
TACATGAGATCGAGCAGGTAAAAGTAGTTGGCAACTACAGGAAAACCTACACCAACAATAAATCTCTTCCTTCTCTTATGGGAATATCCGAAAAAGATAAAAACCAAAAGGACAGCAGTTTTTTAATAACCAACATAAAAAAACCCCATGGCCGCCACCATGAGGTTCAATGATATTAATCACTAAAAGCGAATTAATATGGACACAAAATTAAAACAAAAATCAGAAAATCAATCGATCAGTCAGAAAAAATCTGATTTGTACAAAGAACAGTATGACGAAGGTTTTGTTGACAAATGGGATCAACTGATAGACTGGAATGCCAGAGGTAAGGGCGAAGGAGATTTCTTTATCAAAGAACTCCAAAAGAACGGATGTAAGAAAATCCTCGACGCTGCTGCCGGAACAGGATACCATTCTATTAAACTTCAACAGCACAATTTTGAAGTACACAGTGTAGACGGTAGTGAAAACATGCTGATGAAAGCTTTTCAGAATGGTAAAAAGCAAAATATTGTTTTGCGCACTATTCATGCAGACTGGCGTTGGCTTACCAGGGATATTCACGAAAAATACGATGCGGTAATCTGCCTCGGCAATTCGTTCACACATCTTTTCAAAGAGGAAGACAGACGAAAAACCCTGGCTGAATTTTACTCAGTTCTTAAGCATGACGGGATCCTTATTCTGGATCAACGAAATTATGATGCAATGCTCGAAGAAGGGTTCAAAACAAAGCACAGCTATTACTATGCAGGCGATAATGTAAAGGCTGAACCGGAATTTATTCAGGATGATCTGGTAAGATTCAGGTATCAATTCCCGGACGATTCTGTTTTTAACCTGAATATGTTTCCGTTAAGAAAAGAATATACCAGGAAACTAATTGAAGAGGCCGGCTTCCAAGAGGTAAACACTTACGGAGACTTCCAGGAAACATACAAAACGAAGGATCCGGATTATTTGATACATATTGCAAGTAAAGAAAGTATAGAGAGTTGATATAAAGTAAAGTAGAATAAGCCGCGGAAGAATGTTAATCCATACTCATAATTCCCCTTTTTTACGTTTTTCCGTGGCTTTAACTTTTAAAGCAAATGATAAAAATATGTCCGCATTGTGGCAATGAATTCGAATGCAAAGAAGATGATATCTTCAATTGCGACTGTTTATCAGTAACTCTGTCAGCGGAAACCCGTGCATATATTGCATCACAATTTGAAGAATGCCTTTGTGTACATTGTCTCAGAAGTTTTGAAGAAACTGCAAAAGGAAGGACATACTAAAATCAACTCTATGAAAAAAGAATGGACCGTTTTTTTGACTGCAATCATGTTTTTCACGCGTATACCCGTGGGCAACATTCCATACTCAGAAGAATTCCTCAACCGCAGTTCAAAATATTTGCCGGTTATCGGCTGGTTAGTTGGCGCAGTAAGCGCATTGGTTTTTGTAGGTTTAAATTTCATTCTTCCTTCATCTTTAGCTTTGGTTTTCAGCATGGTAGCATCCATATTGCTTACAGGGGCTTTTCATGAGGACGGTTTTGCCGATGCTTGTGATGGCTTTGGAGGCGGATGGACCAAAGAAAAGATTCTCACAATCATGAAAGACTCCAGAATTGGAGCTTATGGAATGATTGGGATGTTCTTCCTTTTATTGACCAAATTCTTATCTCTGAATGCCATTCAGACTGAAATTCTGCCATTAGCACTAATTATCGGTCATACGTTCAGTCGATTCTGTGCAACTTGTTTCATGTTCTCACATAACTATGTAAGAGACGACCAGACAAGCAAATCAAAGCCTTTAGGAAAAAAAATGAAAACAGGTGAATTTATTTTTGCTTTGATAACTGCTCTCCTACCCTTTCTTTTACTTCAGTCTTTCTGGATTTTTATAATTATCCCATTTGTTTATCTTGTTCATTTTTTCTTTGCAAGGTACATTAACAAATGGATTGGAGGATATACAGGAGATTGTTTGGGAGCAATCCAACAATTAACTGAAATTAGCGTTTATGTGTTCCTTATCATTTCTCTGAATTCTAATTTTGGAATAGTATGATAATCTATTTAGTCAGACACACCAAACCTGATGTTGCAGAAAACACCTGTTACGGGCAGTCAAACATTGGTGTTATCGATCAAACCTTCCAACTGGAAGTATTGAGGATGAGAGCTATTCTTCCAACTAGTAAATGGGGCACAATATATACAAGTCCACTGAAGAGATGTTTGCGCCTTGCCAAAGAACTTGCCAGAGCCACTTGCAGAATAAGAACAGATGATCGTTTGAAGGAATTAAATTTTGGCAAATGGGAATTGCAAAAATGGGATGATATTGATGACAAAGAAATGATTGAATGGGGGCAGAACTTTATTGATAAAAGTCCGCCTGAAGGAGAAAGTTTTGCACAACTCTATAACCGCTCTGTTGAATTCTGGGAAGAATTAATCAACAAACGTCACCAAATGGCTGCTGTTTTCACGCATGGCGGTGTAATGAAATCCATTCTGACACATGTACTGGAAATGCCTTTAAAAAAGAGTTTCACTTTTCACCTGAATTACGGCGAAATCATTAAAATTGACACCAATGAAAACAAAATGTACCAGGTAGAATTTTTATCCAGCTCAAAAAACTGCTGATTTATGGGAAAAATTACTTTTATAACCGGTGGACAAAGAAGCGGTAAAAGCAGTTACGCAAAACAAATTGCAGAAAATTTAAGCGAATATCCGGTTTATCTGGCCACATCGCGAAAATGGGATGAAGATCATGAAGAACGCATTAAGAAGCATCAGGAAGACCGGGGTAACCAATGGAAAACAATTGAAGAAGAAAAATTCATCAGCAAACATAAATGGCACGGGAAAACAGTACTCATGGACTGTGTAACACTCTGGTTAACCAACTTTTTCTACGACAACAAAAACGATATTGAGCATTCACTGAAACAAGCAAAAAATGAGGTAAAGGCCATTCTAAAGCAGGATACACATTTTATTATCGTATCGAATGAATTAGGTATGGGCGGACATCCTGAAAACCAGGTTCAGATGAAATTCAATGATTTGCAGGGTTGGACCAATCAATTCATTGCTGAAATGGCCAATGAAGTCTACCTGATGGTTTCGGGGATTCCGGTGAAGATAAAAGGATAAAAGTGCCTTTGGCTTTTGGATGTTAGCTGTTGGCCTTTGGGTGTTGGCTTTTGGCGGTTGGGTACTGGAAAAGGATTGCATACATAACAGTTTAACAATTTAACAATAGGACAATTTAACAATTTAACAATATGAAAATTTATACAAAAAAGGGAGATAAAGGCCAAACCGGATTATTCAGCGGTGAGCGCGTAGATAAAGATGATCTTCGCATTGATTGTAATGGTGAGCTGGATGAGGTAAATTCAACTATAGGGCTGCTAATTGCAAAACTTCCTGAGGAGCATCATTGGAAACAATCCCTTCAAAAAATCCAGTCCGACATTATGAAACTGATGAGTGACATAGCCAATCCTGGCAATAAAGGAAAAAAGAAAGAAGACAGCACCCTTGGTACCACTAAAATGATTGAAAAATGGATGGAACAAATCAATCAGAAACTGGGTGAAAAAATGAATGCACTGATTTTGCCGGGAGG
This sequence comes from uncultured Bacteroidales bacterium, assembly GCA_964345495.1. Classification (GTDB taxonomy): domain Bacteria; phylum Bacteroidota; class Bacteroidia; order Bacteroidales; family UBA12077; genus JAGXLC01. The sequence continues at coordinate 3,646 of CAYFRV010000062.1, forward strand.
TAACGAAATTTCAGCCTATTGCCATATCATCAGAACACAAACCAGACGGGCAGAAAGAAAAATTATTTCACTGCACAAAAAGACTCCTGTGCCTGATGATTTGCTGGCGTTTATCAATCGTTTATCGGATTTGTTCTTTATGCTGGCATTAGAAGAAATGCATGATAATGAAATAACGGAAAATAAATTTAAATGAGTAAAACCCACAAAAAAATATGGATTTCAAAATACAGAAACCCAATCAGGAAATCAAAAATCAGCTGGCTCACAAAATTAACAACAAAACCAAGCCACCCGGCTCTCTTGGCCGTCTGGAAGAGATAGCACAAAAGATAGGTTTGATACAGCAAACATTAACTCCGGAGTTATCAAAACCTTCTATTTTAGTATTTTCCGGGGATCATGGCATTGCTACCGAAGGAGTTAGTCCCTTTCCTCAGGAAGTTACGCAGCAGATGGTGCTGAATTTCATAAGTAAAGGCGCTGCGATTAATGTATTTGCCAAGCAAAACGGCATGGATATTTCGATCATTGATGCAGGAGTGAAAGGACAATTCGGCAATGAAGCAAAACATAAAATCAGAGATCTAAAAATAGCTGAAGGAACGAACAGTTTTCTTCATGGGTCGGCCATGACAAGTGAACAGTGCCAAAAGGCTATCCTGGCAGGAGCAGAAATGGTTAATGAACGGTACAATGACGGGTGCAACATTATTGGTTTTGGCGAAATGGGAATCGGGAACACCTCTTCTTCTGCTATGCTGATGCATTTGATCACAGGGGAATCGTTGGAAACATGTGTTGGCAAAGGCACAGGTCTTAATGAAGAAGGGATCGACAAGAAAAGAAAAATACTTGCTGAATCACTGAAGCACTACCAGCAGAATGGTTCGCCCATAGAACTGCTCGCTCATTTTGGCGGGTTCGAACTGGCAATGATAGCCGGCGCTTTTCTGCAGGCCGCGAGCAATAAAATGACCATAATGGTTGACGGCTTCAATGTAACTGCTGCCCTGCTCGTTGCATATAAAATAGAGCCTAATGTCCTGGAATATTGCATCTTCGCCCACAAATCAGATGAAAAAGGACATCAAAAAATGCTGGAATACCTGAATGCAAAACCACTGTTAAATCTGGACATGAGGCTCGGAGAAGGAACAGGCGCAGCTGTAGCATATCCGCTCATACAAGCCTCTGTGAATTTCTTGAATCAAATGGCTTCATTTGAAGAAGCCGGGGTCAGCAACACAGAATAATAATTTTTGATTTTTTAGTTTTGTCTTGTTTAAACGCCCGATGCAAAAGAATTTTTGTGTCGGGTGTTTTTTTGGCGTTTAGCCTCTGGGTGTTGGCATTTTGCTATTGGCTGTAGGATTTTTTGATTGGTGACTTGGAGATGAAATGTTTTATTTTTGAGTTAGTTAGAATAGTATGAAAAGAATTAATATAAAGGTCCAATACATTCCTCTAATTCTTAGTTATAATTAGCCTATCTAATATTTATAAAATTTATATACTAAAAATTTTAGAGTTAAATTATATTGTTTACTTTTGTATCAGCATTGGTTTCCGATACCTTTTAGGTTAGGAATAAAAAGGGAATGTCGTGAAAATCGGCAACAGTTCCCGCTGCTGTAATCTCCAAAAATGTTTTTAGCACTATGCCACTCTTCATCTTTGAAGAAGGGGAAGGCGCTAAAAACAGGGGTAAGTCAGAAAACCTTCCAATGCACATTAGATTTTGCAGCCTGCGGTGAACAGGATGCTGATTATTCGATGTATTGCACCTTCCTTCACATCGTCTGCTGCAAAATCCAAGTTTAATAATTTGTAAAAAGATTTTTGCAGTAATGTTAAATAACAAAAAAGTCATGTCGCTAAATTTCTTGTCTTTAATAAGCTGAAGCAGCAGCATATTCTTTTCTTTATATGATTATGATTCAGGTTTAAAGGCATCTAATCAGTCGTTGAAAAGCAAGGATAACTCTTTCAGAGACAAGAAAAGACATTTTTATTTCTAAGTAAATCCATACTTATTCCCAATAAAAGCATCGGTAAACTGACAATATGCAGTTTATCATTTTGAAAAAAAATAATAAAAACCAAAAATTAATTCACTTATGAAAAAAACACTTACTTTCTTAGTTTTAATCGTTATGGCTCATCTAGGCAATGGGCAAAGCTACCTAACTCATGGGGAGGGATACAAGGCTAAAGATATTCTCTCTTCTCATACTACATTTTCATCCTTCGATGTGAAAGGAAATTATATCTATGCAAATGATGGAGACACCATTCGTCTCTACAACAGAGAAACAGAAGAGGAAACAGCTAAATTTGGAAAGCCTGAGAGCTATCCATCTTACCCAAGTTTTGTAAACGTCTCCCCTGACGGAGATCATATCTGGGCGGGTTTTACAGTATCCGGTAACACAGATGACCGTATCTATCGAATTAATGTTACTAACGGAACATGGAACCTGATAGGAACCCTACCCGGAAATTTCGACATGGAATTCTACAATGACAGTATCCTGGTGTCGGCTCTTGACGAATCAGACAGCCAAAGACCAGTTTCAATTTATTCTCTTGACACTACAGGAAATAACAATCATCGGGAGATTATTGAATTAAAAGGAAATTTGGCTGGACTGGCTGTAGACAATGAAGGCAATGTATTTTATGGATCAACAGACTCTACGGCTATTTTTCAGTGGGACAGTACAAGCGTTGCAGATGTACTAGACAACTCAACAGCCAATCCGTTAACAATTGCTGAAGCAACAAAACTGACAGATCTTCCGGCAGATCCTTATGATTGCGAAGTTGATACTGAAGGGCATCTGTTATTCAACTTTAATAGTTATAGTTCTGATAAAGTAATGGGACTCTGGGACGGTAACAGCGGTGATGGCCATAATTTTGACACCTTAGCAACTACGGACGGAGATTATGATTGGTTTACAATGGTAAAATCGATTGGCAATATTAAGAATCATAAAACAGGGAATGGCGCTTTTATCCTTTGTTGGGGGCGGCCTATCGCAAAGGTAACCCGAAGTCATCCTCCTGTTGTAAGTAAGGCTATTGAGAATATTCAGGGTTATATAAACGATGATGATGTTTCAGTTGACATGACTGAAAATTTCAACGACCCGGACGATGAGAATGATTTTACCTATGAAATAGTTCTAAATTCCGATTCCTCAGTGGCCATTGCAAGCATTTCCAACCAACAGCTAAATATAAACTTTGTGGATGCCGGCCAATCTAATGTAATCGTGCAGGCAACCAATGCAGGAAGATCTGTACAGGACACACTTGTAGTAGGCGTTTATCCGAAGATTGAAGGAAACTACCATACAGCTAATTTCGAAGACAATCAACTGGAACCCGACAGTTATTGGTATGGATCAGATGGTTCAGGTGGATTTAATTCTTCGCATGCCTATTTCCCAAACAATTATAACGCCGACTATGATTCATTCACCGGCTGGGCGTATTCAAATATGGCAAATGATACAACATCCGGATTTTCTAACCAATACAGTGCAATAACTGCAGCCGGATTTGATACCCTTTCATCAGGGGGATCAAACTACGGACTTTCCTATGTTTCAGGAGCGTCCAAAGTAATGTTCACAGACAGTTCAGCGCATAAGGTAAAAGGTTTATACGTTACCAACAGCACTTATGCTGCGCTTTCAATGAAATATGGAGATGATTATGCCAAAAAATTCGGAGGCCCGGACGGAACAGATCCCGATTGGTTTAAACTATCAATCTGGGGTTATCAGGATGGAGCAAAAACAGATACAGTCGAATTCTACCTTGCTGATTATCGATTTGAAGACAACTCAAAAGATTACATAGTAGAAACCTGGCAATGGGTTGATTTAAGTAGCCTCGGGGAGATTGACAGTCTCGGTTTCGGATTGAGTTCATCCGATGTTGGTGATTATGGTATGAACACACCGGCATATTTCTGTATTGACAATCTGAATATAGAAAATAAAGCTCCTTACGTTGCTAATCCATTATCTGATATAACCATACAGGAAGATGCAACTGAAAAAGTAGTAAATATTTCAGAAGTCTTTACAGATCCCGACAATCAAGATAGCAAAATCCAAAAAACGGTAAAAAGTAATTCCAATGCTTCGATCATTGAAGCATCAATATCACAGGATGATATGACACTTTCACCAACAGGTAATTCAACAGGTAATGCTGAACTTATAATCCAGGGAGAATCTTCCGGTATGACAGTAACCGATACAATGACGGTTACGGTTACAGCATCAACAGGAATTACTAAGATAAACAATTTCTCTGTGAAAGTTTATCCAAATCCAACGAAAGGCCAGATATCAATTCAGACAGATGCTAAAGAAAAGCTTCAGGTTGTTGTTTATAACGTCTCCGGGAAAGTTGTACATCAGCAAAATAACTATACCCCGGAAGAATCAATTGATATTAGCAATTATACAGACGGAATCTACATCATAAAGGTGCAAAGCGGAAAAGAAATCGTTACCCAAAAGATTCTGAAACAATAATTGTCAGATAAGAAAAGAGCAAAACTCTTTTTGAGTAAATTTGTACAAGCCGGAATTTCCAAATATAATGGAAATTCCGGCTTACAATATAAAAAAACATGTAATCAGAAATTACCATGCGAAGAATCACTATCACCATAATACTGATATTAACTAACTTAGCAATTAGTACTGCTCAATACATTTCTGAAACTATTGAATACAAGCCGGCACCAGGACAATACATAAACACTGATCCATGGGGTATTCCATCAGCTGCCGAATCCATTACAGGAACCATACAAGGCAGAATGAACCTTGGAGCATTTGGTGGGTATGTGATTTTCAAATTCGCCGAACCAGTCGAAAATGACCCTGATAATCCTTATGGTGTCGATTTCACAATTTTTGGCAATCCTTCTGAAGACTGGTCTGAACCGGGTGTAGTTTCAGTCATGAAAGATGAAAATAATAACGGCCAGCCTGATGATACATGGTACGAACTGGCAGGAAGCGATTATCATTTTACCACCTCAATTCACAATTACAAAGTTACTTATACAAATCCACATGAAGATGAAGCTGCAGATGTACCATGGACAGACAACCAGGGAAATTCAGGTTATATTTTATCCAATGCATACCACACACAGCCCTACTACCCTTCGAATGATTCATTTCCGTCAATAGATCCGGATGAATATTCATTAAATGGCACACTCATTCAACCTATGATTGATACTTCCACTCCGGGAGAAATCAAATCATACAAAAGAGCTTTTGGTTATGCAGACAATCAGGTACGCGGCTCCAAACCCTACACGATTCCAGATAATCCTTATACACGAAAGATAGAAAATTCAGGTGGCGACCCGTTTGATATCCATTGGGCAATTGACTCAGCAGGAAATTATGTGAATCTGGATACCATACATTTCGTTAAAGTCCATAATGGGATGTTAGACCACGCAGGATGGTTAGGAGAAATTTCAACTGAAATAACAGGAGCTGTTGACGTTGCTCCTGATGCTTCAATTAACGGCATAAAGGATATGGTTGTTATCCAGGATTTACCGGTAACAATTGACACCACGGCTTATCCATTGCATGCATTTGCCTTTTACAAAGGGAGAATACAACCAGATAAAGAAATTAACTGGTCAGTGGATACTTCTTTGGCCAGCATAGATGAAAGCAATATATTAAACGTCTCCGATTCATGCGAGCTCACTCTTACCGCTTCATTAGCTGAAAACCCTTCAATCGCCGATACAATTACGGCGACTTTTTTCATCTCTGAAGAAGAAGCGGGAAGCGATACAACAAATAATGATACAACAACAGCCATCCAGGGAAAACCAATGCAAAAAAACACATTACAATGCACCGTTTATCCAAACCCGGCTGATCATTTTGTGAAAATAGAAGGTATAGATAATTTCAGAATTCAAATTTTCAATAGTACAGGCAAAAAAGTTTACGAAAAAACTAACTATACAGAAAATAAACCCATCAATTTAAATGGATTATCCCGCGGGGTCTATCTTATAAAAATAGAAAAAAACAATCAGCGAATTATTAAACGTTTTATAAAGAAATAGCAGAAACACAATATGCGCCAACTTCTCATTATACTCATATCCATAGTTTTTATTCATCAGGAAGGATTCAGCCAGGTGTTTTCTGATTCCATATATAACATTGAACAGATTGAAGTCACTGCAAAGCAAGTCTTCAAAAAGGAAGAAGCAGGAATGAAAGAGACTAAAGTAGATTCGATGGTTTTAACAGAAAAAGCTAATCTTTCTCTTTCGGATGTATTGGGGGAAAACACTCCGGTCTTTATCAAAAGCGAAGGCAGAGGAGCAATGGCCACAGCATCGTTTCGAGGAACTGCCCCTTCACATACAAAGGTAAACTGGAATGGAATGAACATCAATTCCCCTATGACTGGTATGGTTGACTTCTCAATGATTCCGGTTTACATAGTTGACGAAATGAGCCTCAAACACGGAACAGCTTCTATTGAAAGTGGAAGTGGAGGTTTGGGTGGAGCTATAAATATAAAAAATACAGTTAGCTGGGAGGATACCCTGACTGTAAAATACACTCAGGGTATCGGCAGCTACAAGACATTTGATGAATTTTTACAGGTAAATACAGGTAGTAAAAAAATTCAATCAAAAACACGATTATATCATAACTATTCGAAAAACAACTACACCTATACCAACAAAAAAATAGGACACATCGATCCGGAAACAGGAAAAATTGAACATCCAACTGATACTAATAAAAATGCAAGCTATAAACGCTATGGCGGGATGCAGGAATTCTATTACAGGCCCAACGCAAATAATGTGGTTTCATTCAAATGGTGGGGACAATGGTCAAACCGAAGCCTGCCCAAACCGTCAAGCTATGAAGGGGCGACAAATGCACACATAAATAATCAACATTCAATAGATAACAAAGCAATCTTCGACTGGAAAAATTACGGTAACGCGGACAAATTATTAGTCCGTATGGGATACTCCAGAAAAAATATGCAGTATTTAGTAAAAAATAAGGTTCCGGGAAAAGGGTTTGCAACTGACATCTACTCTAAAAGCACTCAAAACAGCTTTTTGAATAAAATTTCCTACAACCGGGACATTAATAAAGATTTCTCAATCAAAGCCAGTATTGATGCCAATTTACATGACGTAACCTCCAGAGATACAATCAAGAAAACAGGCTATTCAAAACAACGAAAGAAATTTTCCGGCCTTATTTCAATTCACAAAACCTTTCGGGACATACTTAATGCGAAACTTATGCTACGACAAATTTGGATTGACAAGGATTTTATTCCACTTATCCCCTATCTGGGTTTTGACTTACGCGTAATGAAAGAAGAAGAGCTCTTTCTGACAGGGAATATAGCCCGGAATTATCATCAACCTTCCTTAAACGATTTATATTGGCAACCTGGCGGAAATCCCGATCTATTACCGGAAAATGGCATCAGCGGCGAAATAGGCATGGAATACAACCGAACATGGAAATCCCATACGCTCCACACAGAAATAACTGCCTATCGATCAGACATTAACAACTGGATTGTTTGGGTTCCAAATTACAAAGGACATTGGGAACCGCGCAATGTAAAGCGGGTGCTATCGCAGGGTCTCGAAGTTGGAATACGGATAAATGGACGTTTAAAAAACCTACAATACAAGGCATCAGGAAATTATGCATATACCAAATCTATAAACTATGGAGAACGAAGCACTTGGGGAGATGAATCTTATGGAAAGCAACTGGCTTTTATTCCGGTACATTCCGGGAATCTAATGGTAAAACTCTCTTATAAAAAATATTTCATTACGTATCAACACAACTCTTACAGTGAACGATATACTACATCCAGTAATGACATAACCCAACGTGACTGGTTATATCCTTACTTTATGAATAACATGAGCATGGGGAAAGCATTCCGGTATGATAATTTCAAACTTTCAGGAGAACTAAAAATTTACAATATGTTTGATGAAACGTATCATTCCACCTTGCATCAACCCATGCCGGGAAGAAATTATAAACTTGTAATTATGCTGAAATTTTAGTTGTTATGACATTTCGAAAACATATTATACTCCTTTTGCTACCTGTAATATTCCTGACTTCATGTATGGACGATGATGAATTATGGGAGTTCGAACAAACTGAAACGCAGTCTACTCATAAAGGCTTATTTATCATTAATGAAGGCAATTTCATGTATGAAAATTCTTCTCTTTCCTATTACAATCTGAAGAACCAGGAAGTAATAAATGATGTCTTTTATAAGACCAATGCTCTTCCGCTCGGCGATGTGGCACAATCCATGACAATAAGGGACAGCCTGGGTTACGTGGTACTAAATAACAGTGGGAAGATTTATGTAATCAATGTAAATACGTTTGAATATGTTGGGAAAATCACCGGTTTGACTTCTCCGCGTTATATTCATTTTCTCAGCGATACAAAAGCCTATGTAACGGATTTATATGCCAAGACCATTTTTATCGTGAATCCACAAACGTTCGAAATCACAGGCTCCATAGATGTATCCAACGAAAATTCTGAATTCAACCAGCATTCCACTGAACAGATGGTTCAATACGGGAGATATGTATTTACAAATTGTTGGAAATACGATAACACTATCCTGGCTATCGATAGTGAAACTGATAAAGTCGTTAATTCTCTGGAGGTCATTAAACAACCAAACTCAATGGTCATAGATAAATTTGATAAACTTTGGGTATTATCAGACGGAAGTTTTGAAGGCTCTCCTTATGGCCATAGCAAACCCGGATTAATGCGAATTGATCCTGAAAATCTTGAAATAGAAAAAACCTTCAGATTTGACAAAAAAAGTCAACCCTCAGAATTAACAATAAACGGAACAAAGGACACCCTTTATTTTATCAATAGAGACGTGTACAGGCTACCCGTAAAATCTGGTAAAGAACCTGAGTCAATTGTAGAAAGTCCGTATGAGGATTCGAATCTAGGTGGTTTCTATGGTTTGGGGATTGACCCGCTAACATCAGAAATTTATGTTGCAGATGCCATTGACCATGTGCAACGTGGACTGATATACCGATACAACCCGGATGGTACAGCTGTGGATACCTTCAAAGTTGGAATTATCCCTGGGGATTTTTGTTTCAAACCCGCAAAATAAAATAGCACCATTTCTCTTGAATATCAATTTTTTAAGTTACTGTTATAAAGGCACATTCAGAAGTAAGCAATAATTTTCAATAAAAAATAAAAAAGAG
>CAYFRV010000063.1:0-12930 GCA_964345495.1 uncultured Bacteroidales bacterium
TACCGGTTGCTTCGCTACTTTGAACATAAACATCTTCTCCAATAGTAACGGTTTGTGCTTCAGCACTTACTTCAGGAGCAGTAACGTCAGGTTCGTACAACATTATATTGTTTAATGCCAGCCGGTCTCCCCCCGGATTTGGCGTCATGAGACGGAATGCTATATAAACATCCTGATTCGCATACCCTTTGTCAGCTAAATTCAATGTACGCTCTGCTACTCCATCTCCGGGATTGTCAGCATCAGTGCTGGCATTTTCACCTGTAATAGAGAAAACAGGATCATTCTTCATGCATTCTTCAACTGTTTGATGTGTAGTAGAAACATATATTTCATAATCATCTTTATAATTGCCTGAAGAAGTTAAAGAAAGCGCTTCCCAGCTTAAAACTGTATTTTCTGATAATTTAACCTTAGGTAGAATTAACCAGTCATCTGCATCTACTTCCTCATTGTACCATGATGTTCCAACAGCAATATTTGTGGCATGACTAAAATCTTCAGTAGAAAGCGTATCCACCGGAATTACTTTAAAAGCATCATCTTTTAAGCTCTGGTAGATCTCTAAGCTTGTTGCTGGTGTTCCTCCATCTTCATTTGCAAGAACAAAATCAGCAGGCATTGAAGTGGAATCATCAAAAGTTTGAGTATAAGGTAACTCGTAACTTGCATTTTCAACTGTTATAGAATTTGCACTTGGATCAGAAATATTCCCATTGCGGTCTACTGCATAAGCATAATAAGTACCTTCCTGAATATCTGCAACAGATATCGAAGCAGGCTGATTTGCTTCTGCTTTTGCTTTAGCTCCTTTAAATGATTCAACTGCAGCATCAAGTTCTTCAACAGAGGAATGAGGTTCTCCATCTAAAATAACGTACAGCCATCCTGTTTCGTTGGATTCAGCAGTTACAGTTGCACCTGTCTTATTTGTAACACTTTGCTCTTCGCAAGTTGCTTCCGGAGGTGTAGCATCATCCAAAGGAATAATATCATAAGCATTTCTCGGACTAACCTGATAGTCTCCTGATCTACCAATAACTATACCTGTAATCGTATATGTATCACCAACCTTAAGAGTTGTATCTGCAAAACCCTGATCAAAGATATCAAACCGATCGCCAATTCTTATGGTATCATCATTTGTAGTATATCCATAAAAATATTCTGTTCCGTCCCATGCATCAATAGTCAGGTTTTCGACCTTAACCAAAGCTCCCTCATATTTCTCAGCCGGATCAGTATCTGCTGCAATTGATGTATCCAGCTCACTTCCTGAAAGAACTACAGGATCATATAAATCGTGTTCACTTGAAATCGTTTCTATAAATATGGGATTATAAATTTCACTTTGATTATCATAAGGATCTAACGGTCCATAAAACTTCACAGAGTCCCCAACATTACCTGATTCCGAATAGAATGATCCTCCAAACGTATTAATACCATTATGGGCACCGGTTTTATCAGCTATCCATACTCTGTCACCGGAATTATCTTTTTCCATTATAACACCTGTAAAAGTGGCATTATAGCCGAATTCCATAGTCCCATCGGGGTTTGTCAGGCTTGTGTATTCCATTGGTGTAGTACCTGCATAAAATACCTCTTGTTCACCGTTAAAATGAAGTGTGTCCAGCTTATTATCTGCCAGCATATCAGCAGATGATTGATACAAATGAACCAGGCTATTATCATCCATATCGATCTCAAAATCACTAAATGTTATTGTATCCTGACCCGAAACAAGTTCAAAATCTCCCGAAGATATGGAATCCTCAGCCACCTCACCATCAAACAGAACATTTAGGGTAGTCTTATCATAGGTATAAGCTTCGGTTAAATTAGGAAATTGATAAGGCGCTACCTTAAATTCATCTAAAATAACAGAGGACCCGTTAGATTCGCAATGTATTCCAATATGAATATCATCTCCATCTGAAATATCGTTGTGATCAGATAATTTCATCTGCCATTTCTGAAAGTTCCCTGAACCAACAAGGTTTTGTCCTCCTAAATGAATTGAAAAATCCCCTTCTGCCGTCCCGGATTTTGAAACCATTACTGACACACTATCATTGTAATCTTCGCTATAACCTCCTAACGCATAAAATGACAATATATCTCCAGAATTAACAGTTATCTGGGGAGAAATAAGCCAGTCATCAGCCTTTCCGTAATTTGATAAGTTTTCGTCATAGGTGTCAAGCCAGACAGAACCACTGTTATTTATCCCATCTTCCGGAATATAAGACCAGGTGGTATCATTATCACCACCATCAATAATGGTCCAGGTGGATGGCAATTCATCGTTAAAGTCTTCATAGAGATTAATCTGGCCAAATGCAAAATTTGCAAATGCCACTAGAAAAGAGAGTAAAAGTAGTTTTTTCATAATTGTTGGTCTTTTAGGTTAAACATATAAACACGTAATAAATTCATTCTGGGGGAAGCCCTCCCACATTAGTATTCGTGCGGGAGGGAAATATTTTTTATAGTAATTTGAATAATCGGTTAAATAGTTATTCTGCTAACTCCACAACCGTTATATTGTCAATACCAAGACTACTTCCTCCGGGGAAAGGAGTCATAAGCCTAAATGCAACGTAAACATCCTGATTTTTTATTCCATGTTCGTAAAAATAGAACCTTCTGCTCATTATTCCTTCACCTCCTTCTATATCCGCTGCCCATGATTCATCTTCAACTTTCATTAATAAGCCGTTTGCTTTACAGGCATCCACAGTTTGCTCGGTTGTAGAGACATATATACCGTATGTGTCAGGATAATCACCCGAACTAGTAAATGACATAGCATCCCAACGCATGGCAGTACTATCTCCCACTGAAATTTGTTTCATTATCATCCAGTCGTCTGCAGCAGCCTCGGGTTCATAATATGAAACACCTGTAGCTACTTTACTTCCGAAATATGAACTGGGGCGAACAGCCCATGCACTATCGGCAAATGCAGCATCACTTTCCTGGGCAGGAGTAGCACCGTCCAGATTTCTCAGCAGCCAGTCCTCCGGCATTAAATTGCGATCATCAAAAGTTTCATATAAGACGGTATCTCCTATTAAAGCATATTCAACTAATAAATCCTTCGATAATTCAGCCGTATCTGTTGAAGTTATGATTTCTAAAGTTACCGTGTATTTTCCCGTATCTTCATAAGCATGAGTTACTTCATTATAATACTGATGAATAAGATCAGTTTCTTTGGTAACATCAGCATCTTCGATGCTCTTTTCTGTACCGTCTCCAAAATTCCAGTTAAAGGTAACTTCACCATATTTAACCGGCACAACGGACGTATTCGTAAAAGTTAATTCTCTCGATGGCGAAATATATTCCTCAGGAGAATATGAAAACTGAGGACTTAGACTGGCCGGTGCGGGTGAATAATTTTCTGTATAATCCTCGCATGCATTACATATAAATAATGCAAATGCAGCTATTATAAAAATAAATATTTTAAAATTCCTAGTATATTTCATGGTAATAAGATTTTAATTAAACGATTAATAATCACCGTTTTGTTCCATTTTTTCGTTAATATCCATCTCAGACTGTGGTATTGGAAACAGCCAGTTGTTATCTGCTAATGTTCCAATGTCACCTAAGACAGAAGCTGCTCTGCCGGTACGAATCAGATCAAAATAACGATGTCCTTCAAAGGCTAATTCCAGCCGTCTTTCATGCTGTATGGCATCTCGAAATTCTCCCTGATTTTTTAACGTATTATCGGTTAGCGAATCTAAGCCAGCACGCATGTGAACGGCATTCAAATAATCAAAAGCCGGGCCGTCGCTAACATATCCGGTTTCATTAAGCGCTTCTGCACAAATCAGATACATTTCGGCTAATCTGAAATGAATAATGTTATCGCTGGAATTCTCCAAATCATTATATTTATTAGCATAGTAATGATTTAGTCCTTGCTTCACTGTAATTTCCTTTCTAATATCACTACCCGAAAACTCGTCAGCAATGGAAGCTTCTTTATTGTAACTATCCCATGCAGCCACTTCAAATCGCCCTTCTTCCTGCGTCCAGTCGGCCATGGCATTCACATCATCGGAGGCGGAAAAATCCAATTGGAAAATCACTTCAGAATTTTCCTCTTCATTGAAAAGTTTTCCGTATTCGGAAGAGTCTAATAAACTATATCTGCCGGAATTTATAACTTCGCGGGCATTTATATAAGCGTCTGTCCAATCTTCCTGATAAAGCTTAATTCTTGCTCGTAAAGCCCTGACTGCATTCAAATTTGCTAAAGAAGCAGTTTGCGGGTCTTTTACTTCAAAAAACGTTTCTGCTTTTTTCAAATCATCCAGAATAAATGTATAGGTATCTTCTTTGGAAGCTCGTTCAATATTCAAAATTTCAGGAGCAACATCCTTTACAGGCTGGTCGCGTAATGGCACACCTCCAAAAAACTTAACTAAGTTAAAATAGCTGAAGGCCCTCAGAAAGTATGCTTGTCCCTTATAAAACGCTATATCCTCTTCTGAAACCCCCTCTACATTTGGGATCTCACTAATCAGATAATTGATACGATTAATCGCATCAAATAAAGAGTTCCAGTATCCTTCAACATACACATTATCTGGTAAAATTCGATTATCACTTATTTGCTTATACTCTTTTTTAGAACCTATATGGATTAGATTATCGGCAGCAAGATCACCAAAAATAATTAGATCTTGTGCCAAAGCTGCGGACTGATATTCATCATAGACTCCATTTAAACTTGCATTAACGCCTTTTTCATTTTTTATGGCATTCTCAGCGTCAACTTGTGTTGTTGGTTCAACTTCCAGAAAATCATCACAGCCAAAAGAAACTATTGTGATTATCAATATGAGTGAAAATTTTATTGTCTTCATAACAGTAATTTTTTAAAATTGAAACTTAACCCCTGCAGTCCAGGTTCTAACCTGGGGATATGTAAAAAAGTCTGTTCCGGCTCTTATTGTTCCAACACCGGAATAATTAACTTCGGGATCCATGCCACTGTATCCGGTTAAAGTGTAGAGATTCTCTACTTTTAAATAAATACGGGCGCTATTTAAGAACATATTTTTCAGGACTTCATCTCCCAGTCGGTAATTTAAGGTAATATTTTTGACTCTTAGGAATGAACCGTCTTCAATAAATTGAGATGAAATCTGGTTGTTGTATTTTCCATTATATTTTGGCACATAAGTCACGTCTCCCGGCTCTTTCCATCTGTCTTTTATTGTTCTGAGCTGATTGTCATTAGTTCCAAGGGTCATATTCTCAGTATATTGTCTTACTCCATTGTATATATCGTTGCCATAGGTAAATTGAAGAAAAATATTGAGACTAAAATTTTTATAGGAGAAATTATTTGTAAAGCCTCCGGTGAAATCAGGATTTGGATCACCAACAACTTGTCTGTCTGCGCCAGTATATCTGCCATCGTTGTTTACATCTTCAAAAACCAATTCTCCTGTTGATGGGTCAACTCCCAGAGATTTATACATGTAAAAAACACTCAAAGGTTCACCTTCTATTGCAGCGTTATTTCCACGTCCAACATTTGTTATAGGTTGCCCTTTGTACATTTCCAACACTTTATTTCTGTTAAATGATATGTTAAAATCCGAATTCCATTTAAAGTCGGTTTCTCTTAGTATATCTGTATTTAAAGCAAATTCCAGCCCTTTGTTCTCAAGAGACCCCACATTAGCTGCATAAATAGTATAGCCACTGGACCCTGGAAGCGGACGGTCAAGTAACAGATCAGTTGTCTTATTGTAGTAGAGATCAGCCTCAATAACAAATCTCTCATCAAACATAGCAAGGTTAAAACCTGTATTAAAGTTTGCTGTTGACTCCCACTTCAAATCATTATTTGGTATTTGAGTGGGAATAATTCCTGAACTACCTCTATAATTGTATCCGGAACTAAAAAGGGGCAAATAATTCAGATTTCCGATCTGATCGTTTCCGGTTAATCCGTAACTTATTCGGTATTTTAATTCATCAAGCCATTTTGCGTCATCAAGAAAGCTTTCTTCTGCCATTCTCCATGCAAATGAACCGGAAGGAAAAGTCGCATATTTATTATTCGGTCCAAAATTTGAAGAGCCATCTCTCCGTAGACTTAACGATACTATGTATTTATTATCGTAATTATACTTTACTCTACCAAAAAAAGATTGTATTCCTTCATTAATAGCATTAGAGCTACCATCTTCAATTGTACCTGCAGAAGCAAGGTACTCCAGTTCATCTGTTGGGAAATTCTTGCCACTTATACTGTTATAACGTCTTCTTTCCAACTCAAAACTATAGCCCAGCAAGAAATTAAAATTATGATTGTCATTGAGTGTTTTGATATATTTAAGCGTGCTTTGCTGAGTTAATTTACTTACTTCCGAAGTTGCATCTACACCAAAACCATTTTCATTCATAGCGGATTGTACAATAGAAGGTTCAAAGCGGCGTTCATGCAGATTATATATATCTACACCCCATTGATTTTTGAATGTCAAACCCTCAAGAATATCATATTCACCGAAAAAATTCGCTAATGTACGAAATGATTTCGCTTTATTTACTACTTCATTACCTATCGCCACGGGGTTATCCCACCATGCACCCTGAAAATAACTTCCATCCGGATTTTTGACAGGATAAACCGGGGGCATGGAAACAGCATTTGGCAATACACCATTAATACTTTGGTCTCCTCGTACTCTGTCATTGTCAGTATAAGTTAAACTTAACTTTGCACCAAGTTTAAAAACATCAGAAACATCATGATCAACATTCACCCGTGTATTGAATTTGTCATAATCGGTACCTAAAACTACACCTTCCTGCTTAAAATACCTTCCGGATAAGAAAAAACGCGTATCATCACTACCACCTGAAGCAGAAAGCTCCACATTAGCAATTGGTGCTTTACGTAGTACTTTATCCTGCCAGTTTGTATTTATGGTAGTGTCGCCAACAAGGTTCTGCAAATCATTTTTAATAAAACCAGGGTCAAAGGAACGCACATAATCTTTCCATTCGGAAGCATTCATCATGTCCTGCTGCTCATAAACTTCCTGAACACCATAATAAGAATTAACATTCAGTTTAGTTTCACCTTTCGACCCATCTATCGTTTCAATCAAGACAACTCCATTTCCTGCCCTGGCTCCATATATTGCCGAAGCAGAAGCATCTTTCAAAATACTAACAGATTTAATATTATTGGGGTTAATATCTGCAACAGAAGATATGCCTTGTCCTTCCATACTAATTTGGCTATAGTCTCCACGGGTAATAGGTACACCGTCAACAACATACAAAGGCTGTGTGCCAGCTGAAATAGAACTTTTACCTCTGATGTTCACCGAAATTCCTGAACCTGGAGTACCACTATTTCTGTTAATTTGCACTCCTGATGTTTTACCTTGCAAAGCTTCTTGTATACCGCTTGAAACTGATTCCTGGATGTCTTCCGCACTAACATTTGATATGGAGCTACTAAGCATCTTCTTACTGGATGAACCATAACCAATAACAATAACTTCATCCAGTTTTTGCATCTTCTCCTCCAATGTGACGTTAATTGTAGTTCGATCTCCGACAGGAATTTCCTTCGCCTGATATCCTACAAAAGAAAATACAAGGACCGTAGACTCATCCTCCACAGTTATTTCATATTTTCCGTCTATATTAGTGGTTGTTCCCCTGGTAGTTCCCTTTATTGTTATATTGACACCAGGAAGCGTTTCTCCTTCTTCGTTTTTCACTACTCCGGACACCACTTTCCCCTGCTGTAGCAGAAGCTCTTCATCCTCTGCTTTCTTGTTTTCAGGTGATAAAACAATTTGCTTGTTTAAAACCGAATAAGAAATGCCGGTATTTTTCAAGACCTGGTCTAACAGGGTGTAAATGTCCTTTCTTTCAGTAGTTACACTTACTTTTTGATCAACATCAACCAGCGCATTGTTGTACATAAAATAAAACTCACTCTGTTGCTCAACATTTTGCAGGACTTTCTTTAATGGAACATTTTGCATTTCCAGGGAAAGCTGTTTGTTTTGAGCATAATTGTTTATGGAATAAACATTGAATGCGCTGAATAAAATAAGGATAATGGTTGTTCTCATAGTTTTCCATAACATTTTCGAACAACTGCGAAAATAGGGATCAGTTAGTTTTTTCATAAAGTTAGGCATTATTGATTAAACAATCAACGATCTGTTAATGAAGCCAAGATTGAACTATAATCAATAAATCTTTTACTTAAGAAAAATGTTTTTCTCTCATATTTTACGGTTTTTGTTGTATGCTGGTAAATTTTACTTTATTATCCTCAATTTTGAATTCTACAGGAGACGATTCTTTAATTAACTGACATACTTCTTTTAGCTCTTCATCAGTAATTGTCATTGTATAACTGTATTTTCCTCTTATTTCAGAAACCAGTTCTATCTCAGCTCCATACCAACGCTCCAGCTCTTTTGCTATAGAAGAAAAAGCTACGTCGTCAAAAATTAATTTTCCATCCTTCCATGAGGTAATTTTTTTTGTGTCAATACCTCTCCTAACATTAGAAGACTGATTTTTCTTGTTATACACATACATTTCTCCTGTATTCAGGAAAGTCTTCTTCTTTCTATTCTTATCTTCAGCTAATTTCACTTTACCCTCTATAAGCGTGGTAATATATTCTTCGTCTTCCTTGTATGCTTTTACATTAAAGGTTGTTCCTAAGACCTGTACGTTAAACTCATCTGTTTTAACAACAAAAGGTTGCGAAACTCTATCTGCTACCTTAAAATAAGCCTCACCTTTTAACTCAATTGTTCTTTGAGACAAATCCTCAAATGATTCCGGATAAGTAATTGTGCTTTTTGCATTCAACCAGACAACTGTATTATCTGGCAGAATAAATTGAGATCGCTCCCCGGCGGGATTCGATTTTTCAATATATGAGATCTTTTCTCCTCCCAGTGGCTGTTCAAAAATCTGATAAAGCCCTCCAATAGCAATAAGCAGGATAATTACAGCAGCAATCCTCCAAATTCTATTATTTAGCCTCTTTACTTTTGTAGATTTTGATTCTTTCACTTTAGAAAGCATTTGTTCTTTTTCTTCTTGTGAAAGCAATCCGGGTTCCGGATGTTCCCAATGCGCTTTTAGCATCTGGTCCGATTCCAAGGAATTGTATATCCTTTGTTTTTCATCATCATTAGATATACCCCAGAAAAACTTTGCAAACAATTTTAAGTTCAATCTTGGCTTCATAATAACAGATTTTCAATTAAACAATACACTTAAAAATCAAATAACCCCTAACGAATTATTAAAAACTTTAAAAAAATTGAATTTTATCTTTAAAATCAAAGAAATACCGGAAATAAAAAATTCACACTTCTATTTGCAGACCGTCGTAGGAAAGTTGTATGTTTTCCGGCAGTTGTTTGTCAACCTCTGCTGTTAAACCCATTTGATGACCTATATGAGTTATAAACCCTTTCCTCGGACTAAATTCTCTAATAATCTCACAAGCTTCATTCAAAGAGAAATGCGAAATATGCTTTTTCTGTCTCAAAGCATTAATCACAAGATATTTTGTTCCTATTATTTTTTCTTTTTCTTCTTCGGGAATATAATTGGCATCTGTAATATAGGTGAAATCCCCTATTCGAAAACCCAACACAGGTAATTTGTAATGATAGGCGCGTATCGGAATAAAAGTTTCTCCCTTTATATCTATTGGTTGATTAGTAATTGTATTTAAGTTTAACTCAGGCACTCCGGGATATTTATTATCTCCAAATGCATAAGGCATCATCTGCTTCAAAGCATCTAAGACCCGTTCTTCGCCATATAAATCAATAGTTTTCTGCTTCAGAAAGTTGATCGGTCGCACATCATCAAGACCGGCAATATGATCGCGGTGTTCATGTGTATAGATAACCGCATCTAAATCGCCTTTATTCTCCCTAAGCATCTGATATCTAAAATCCGGTCCGGTATCCAGAATAAACGTTCTCCGGTTGGTTTCGATTAAAATTGAAGCTCGTAATCTATTGTCTTTGGGATCTTTTGATTTACAAACTTTACAATCGCAACCAATAATCGGGACGCCCTGAGATGTTCCTGTGCCTAAAAATGTTATCTTCACCGTTTAAATACCTTTTTTAGTTCCATTCTGGATGACAAAAACAACAAATATAATAAAACTATAACAGCTAACACAGCCGAAGGGACAGCAGCTTTTTCTCCAAAAAGAGTGATAGCGGTAACAACACTAAATCCAGAACTTTTTATCGTTAACAATAGAATTTGTGAGGTTGTTATTTCACTATTTTGTTTTGTCCGCTTTAGCAAATATTCATACAAAGAACCAATACCAAATGTTCCAGCCAGTAACACTAATGATATTAAAAACAACACATCATAATCCTGAAAAAATACGTGTCTGTTCATTCCTACTGCAGTGAAAATAATCAAGGCAAATCCCACATCAACTATTTTACCACGAATTTTTTTGACAATAGGTAAAAAGGTTTTTAATAAAAGCAATCTCGATAAAACCAAAGGAACAATAATAAGTTTAACCATAAGAAAAATAAGCCTCACAGGATTAACCGTGTCTTCGAATCCTGAAAAAAGGCCAATCACAATTGGAGTGATAACAATAGCTGCAAGAAAGGCTCCAAAAACCCCAATAATAGAATACTCAATATCACCTTTTAAAATGCCGGCAAATGGAACAATGGCAACACCGGGAGGAGCAGCAGCTATAACTACAAATCCATAAAACAACTGATCATCAGGCATTAATATCCATGCTAATAAAATTATCACAAACCCAAAGAAAAAATAATTCAAAAAAGTGCCTGTCATCATTGGTTTTACAACTTTCCTCAACGGAAACAAAGAACTTGTGCTAAGTCCGGTCATTGAAAAAAGCATGGTTACAATTAAAATATAAGTAGTATATGGTTTCAAATGCATTGCATTTTCACCAATAGTTAATCCCAGAATAACAGCAGAGATTAAAATTACATTTCTATTCAGTAAAAATTTAAAAAAGATCTTTATCATTTTTTCCTATTTTTGACTCAAAACAAGAATTGTTACATTCTTGTCAAAAAAATTACAGTTATGCAAGGCAAACTTTACCTGATACCAATACCCCTCGGAGAATGTTCATTCGAATACGTCCTTCCTGGTGACATTTCAAATATTATCAGCAATCTGGAGCATTTTATTGTAGAAAATACGCGAACCGTGCGAAGATACATAAGAGCAACCAATGCTCAAAAAAATATTGATGAAATCACATTTTTTGTTTTGAACAAACATACAAAAAAGCAAGAAATAGAAGCTTTTTTAGAACCTGCGAAAAAGGGATACAATATGGGCATAATTTCTGAAGCGGGTTTACCAGGTATTGCCGACCCCGGCGCAGAAATTGTATCCATGGCTCATAAATTAAATATCGAAGTAGTACCACTCGTTGGACCGTCATCAATTTTCCTGGCATTAATGGCTTCTGGCATGAATGGCCAGAGCTTTACTTTTCATGGATATTTGCCAATAAAAAACAATGAAAGAGCCCAAAAGCTAAAGGCTATAGAAAAAGATTCCCAAAACTATTCCAGAACAGAAATTTTTATGGAGACTCCTTATCGCAATAATAAATTGCTTGCTGATATTTTAAAGGTTTGTAAAAAATCCACCCATTTATGTATTGCCTCTAATGTAACTCTGAAAGAAGAATACATAAAAACAAAAACGATTGAGGACTGGCAAAAAGAAGAAATCAATCTACATAAAAAACCCACTGTATTTCTTTTATCGTCTGCAGGCTAATGAAAGCGTCTAATCAGGCAAATTCAAAAGTTGAGGTAAAAATTATAATTAGCATCAGTTTTCTAATAAGCAGTAAGCTATTGGCTATTAGCTGTTGGCTTTTGGCTATTAGCACAAAGAAATAGTAATCGTCTAAACAACCAAACTCCTAAACATCTAAACAATAGAACAATTGAATGACTATCGAATGATCAGTGAATTAAACCGTAAGGTCAACAGTGGTAGTAGCGGGTGTGAATGAGTAAATAACAAGACCGAATGTTAGAAAATTCTCAGCCAAAAGCTAAAAGCTAAAGGCTAAAAGCAAAAGGCATATAGAGGATAAATTATTAATTTTAAGGCATTTGCATTTGACCAATCAAACATTTTTTAAAAACAACTTTGAACAAGCACATTTTCAGCGTTGGGTCCCTCGCAGAAGAGAAGATCAATTATACTTAAATTAGGAATAAACTCAAATCTATCATAAAACACCTGATAATAAGGCACAGGAGTAAAATGCTTATCCGGCTTGCTCATTTTTGATTTTGGATGAATGCCATCCCGGAAATCATCTATATCCTTCGGTTGATGAGTAAATTGCCCGGTAAATTCAATGTTCAGGTCAATTTCCAGGTAAGAGGCTGTGAGTTCAAGTAACCGGGTATTGTAATCCAGAAGAAAAGTATATTTTTTCTGATAAAAAGGTAAAAATTCATCCATGAAAAATTCGAAAAAGGGCGATGCACTATATGCAGATTCAATTGCGTTCCAATGATCTTTTTGCCAATCCAGAGAATTATCTATACGGATATCCTTTGTTTTTGTTTTTGGCTGATCCTTAGTAACCGGAATAGACAAAGCAAGTTTACCATTGGAAGTCAAAATCTCACAGCGATTCCTAAAACTTTGTTTCTGATAATTTTCTTCCGCTTCAATCCATATTTTATCGTATGTTAGAAGCTTGGTGTAATATTGCACAGGCCCTAAGTATGTTGTTGATAAAATAACTTCAGAGTTCATTAGAATATTGTTTTATTGTTCTATTGTTCTATTGTTGCATTGTTGCATTGTCATCAGTTTATATTG
>CAYFRV010000064.1:0-12293 GCA_964345495.1 uncultured Bacteroidales bacterium
TAACAAAATTGAGCGTGCGTTTCAATCCTTATTCTTTTGGATGTGTCGCTGAAAGGCTCCATTAGATCACTGAACATCGGTCGTTCTCTTAGTTTCAATCCTTATTCTTTTGGATGTGTCGCTGAAAGTCAATAATTTTTAAAATTAAACATCACCCCAAAGCGTTTCAATCCTTATTCTTTTGGATGTGTCGCTGAAAGAAAGCGTAGGCACAAGAATTATTAATATCTGCCTTGGTTTCAATCCTTATTCTTTTGGATGTGTCGCTGAAAGCCAAAAGGCTGAAAAGCTTTATCCTTTTCATACGGAGTTTCAATCCTTATTCTTTTGGATGTGTCGCTGAAAGCATCTGTTTTGCAGCCGTAGAAAACCGCTGTTGTAGGTTTCAATCCTTATTCTTTTGGATGTGTCGCTGAAAGCGCATTATCATATTATTTTCGCTTCTGACAATCCGAGTTTCAATCCTTATTCTTTTGGATGTGTCGCTGAAAGTAATGCAGGTTTCAATTCCTGCTTGGAAAAAAATCGGTTTCAATCCTTATTCTTTTGGATGTGTCGCTGAAAGACCCAACTTTCTTATTACAAAGATAGTATTGTAGATGTGTTTCAATCCTTATTCTTTTGGATGTGTCGCTGAAAGATATATGATTGGTTTTTGTTCTTGCTCTTCAAACTCGTTTCAATCCTTATTCTTTTGGATGTGTCGCTGAAAGCGCCCTTGGTGGTGCTATCGGATCTGCGCTTTCTGGGTTTCAATCCTTATTCTTTTGGATGTGTCGCTGAAAGAGCTTGCCCCGCCTGTGACTTTCAGATAATTTTTAAGTTTCAATCCTTATTCTTTTGGATGTGTCGCTGAAAGCTTCTTTAAGCGGGTCAATATGTGGCACGCCTTGTCCAAGTTTCAATCCTTATTCTTTTGGATGTGTCGCTGAAAGTTTCACACTTTCGATTGATAAGAATAAGGAAATTAGTTTCAATCCTTATTCTTTTGGATGTGTCGCTGAAAGTGGGAGGAAAAAAATGAGTTTGTATGTGATACTGGATGTTTCAATCCTTATTCTTTTGGATGTGTCGCTGAAAGTTCGTAGTGATCTATTTTGAGTATATGCCTTGTGGTAGTTTCAATCCTTATTCTTTTGGATGTGTCGCTGAAAGTTTTCAATTTTTTCAAATCATCATCTTTAAAAGGAGTTTCAATCCTTATTCTTTTGGATGTGTCGCTGAAAGATGATGACGTAATAACAAGCCATCCAGGAGACTGTAAGTTTCAATCCTTATTCTTTTGGATGTGTCGCTGAAAGTATTTGTTGGTGGAGTAGACAATGAAATTGACTATAAGTTTCAATCCTTATTCTTTTGGATGTGTCGCTGAAAGATTAACTTAACCAGTAGCTTAATCGGACTAATGAAAGTTTCAATCCTTATTCTTTTGGATGTGTCGCTGAAAGCATTTCATTGATCTCTTCCAGATCGCACCCATCTAGTTTCAATCCTTATTCTTTTGGATGTGTCGCTGAAAGTTTTCTGACTGATAAACATTGTTTGCCTCGTAAGGAAGTTTCAATCCTTATTCTTTTGGATGTGTCGCTGAAAGCTTTTCGTAATCATACACATTAGAATCAAAGTAATTTTGTTTCAATCCTTATTCTTTTGGATGTGTCGCTGAAAGTTCTTTGCTAAGATTAAACCATAGCTCACTTGTCTGTTTCAATCCTTATTCTTTTGGATGTGTCGCTGAAAGTTTGCTGTAATAATTTTTCGTGTGTCATAGTTGTTGTTTCAATCCTTATTCTTTTGGATGTGTCGCTGAAAGGGTCAAAGTTTGTCATGCGGGATACAGAAAGCAACAGTTTCAATCCTTATTCTTTTGGATGTGTCGCTGAAAGTGTCACCCCCCAGGGATCCATTTTGTTTCTATGATGTTTCAATCCTTATTCTTTTGGATGTGTCGCTGAAAGGTTTTCGTTATATTCAGTCATTCCCGCCCACTTTTCGTTTCAATCCTTATTCTTTTGGATGTGTCGCTGAAAGAGCCAGTTCATTTTATTGCTTTTCTAATTTTATTATGTTTCAATCCTTATTCTTTTGGATGTGTCGCTGAAAGATAAATTTCTTCTCTTGTCAACATCACTCTTGAAGTTGTTTCAATCCTTATTCTTTTGGATGTGTCGCTGAAAGCCTTATTACAGATTTAACCACCTTTTCAGCATCATAAGTTTCAATCCTTATTCTTTTGGATGTGTCGCTGAAAGCGACCAACAAAAATACATTCTAAAGAATCAAAATAAGTTTCAATCCTTATTCTTTTGGATGTGTCGCTGAAAGAACAAATGGAGCAAAAGGAAAAATAAGCGGTAATATGTTTCAATCCTTATTCTTTTGGATGTGTCGCTGAAAGAAAAAAAGAGAATTAAAACCGATAAGAATAAGAAAAAGTTTCAATCCTTATTCTTTTGGATGTGTCGCTGAAAGTCGTATGTTGTTGTAATGTTCTGTTATTTAAATCATTAATGCCTTTTTCCTAAGTGTCATTTTACCAATATCCAATATGTCAAAGAACTTTATATGCCCCATTCCTGTGTGTTTTTTCAAATGTATTAATTGTTGTTATTCAATCTGTTAAGTTAAAAATTTTCACTTTTCAAAATAATTTTATAACCGGAAAATTTATTTTATGCAAATGTTTTTATACGTGCAAGTTATACATCTTTTTTTGAATTTCGTAGCTTTTGGAAAATAGTTTTGTTGGATGATTGTTCTTATTGCTTCACTGGCTTTTTTAACTCTTGCTTTGTCTTCTTCTTTTACTGGTATTTCTATTAATTTGTAGTTGCTGCGTGTATATACCAGGAAGGCTTTGTTTACTTTTTTCTGGTAATTATCTTCAATTAGCCAGCTATAACAAAACAGTTGAGTTTTGTAGGTTTCGTAAATACGGTCTTTAAACATGGCGAATTTATAGTCTAAAGGCGCCATGGTATTGTCGTTTAGTTCTAAAACTTCATCCATTTCACCACGCAACGAATCGTTTGTGAGGTATTGGCTGATGTATTTGTTTGATACCCCGATTTTCTTTCTCAGATAATTCTTGTTTTTTTCTTGCTGTTCCTCGTGTACTTCCCTTCCTTTCATTACTTTATGAAATTTTTGTTCATTTTGAGGAATTCTTAAGACATATTCAAAATAGGTGAATCGGGGACAGTACAGGTATTCTATTATTTGTGAGGGGGTTAGTGTCATAGTTGTCAGAAAAATAATTGTTTAACTTCATCCGTAACCATTTTTTTATCAAATGCCTGACCCATTAGAACAGTTTGTTGCAGAGCTTTTTTGCTCATCGGAAATATGTAAACTGAATCCTGCTCTGGTTCAATCCATTCTTCGATCATTAAAGTCAGTTCATCTTTCTCGTTCTCCTCAAGAGTTCCCAGGAAAACAGAATTTTGTACGCGATACAAACCTGCTTGCTCGCATAATTTAGCGACCCGGTTTCTGGCTTTGTTTTTTGTGATGTCATAAACGACCCATACAATCATATTATATATATTTTTAATTTATAGTAAATCTAAAATGGAATGTCATCCAAATTTTCTTTGCTTTCTTTTATCAGAGAATTCGCAAAAGCGTGTGCTTCAGCCTGTATAATGTTACTTTGCGTTTGGTTTTTGTTTTTAAAGCGAACTTTGTCTTCGTCAAAATATTTATTGAATGCCGGAACCAAAAGTTCTTTTCCCGGCTTATTTAAAGATACCCCATTCTGAATGTCATCGGTGTGTTCCTTTTTTACTTTTTTTCCTGAAAAAAGCCTGAACACCACTTTGTCTGCATGGATTCTGTATGGTTCAATAAAATCAAAGACAAAACTCAGCTGGTTGTAATTATCCCTGTGAAGAAATCCAAGGTAAGGATCTATTCCTGCAATTATCAGGGCTTTTTCTATTTTGGAGTAGAGGATTCCATATGCATAGTTTAAGAATGCGTTGAACTGATCCTCTGCCGGCCGCGAACTTCTTCCTTCAAACTGATACTGTTTGGGCAGCACATAGCTAAGGGTTTCAAAATATAACCGGCCGCAGGTTCCTTCGATTCCCCTTATTGTTCCATCAATATCGGAGACGGTTTTACCTTCTAGTTCATTGATTTGTTTGGCATAACCATTAAGTTTTTCAATTTTCTCACTTAGATACTCCTCATGAGTTTTCCGGTGCTTTTTTAAGTCTTTTAAGAAGTTGGTCTGATTTGTCAGTTTTTGATGTATCCAGTGTTTGACCCAGGTGAGTCCGGTTTCATTCAAACTGGCTTTTAGTTGTTCTTTCCTAATCATAGAAGTGCTGCCGAGTTTGCTGTGCCAAATTCGACCAATGGGTGATCCGCTCCGGTCCATGAACAAAACATCTATGTTATTTTCAACGGCAAGCTCGATGGCATCGGAACTAATGGCTGTTCCTTTTGAAGCAATTATGTGAGAAACTTTTTTGGCGGAATAATGGTTCTTTTTTAATTCCCCGTCTTTTTTTACCCGAATTTCAAACATCTGGTCTTTAACATGAATGTAACTTCCGTAACTATCAATAAATAATTGCATGAGAGTCTGTTTTTTAAGTAATTAATGATTTGTTATGTCAATTATACTTCCGAATCCACGGGATACTGATTTACCTATCCCGATGTTGTTGGGCAATATGGCATTTGTGCTGAATCTCCCTTTAAAACCGATCATTGTCTTATCTTTAAATTTCGTGCTGTGTTCGGTTACTTCCAGGTTGGCCATAATTTTCTTATCTGTTATAAGGTCAAATGCTTTGTAAAAGCTGAGGATGTTTGCAATAAGGATGTTTTTTAACTGTTGGTTTTGTTGTTTTGCTTCAGCGTTGATATACTTTTTATAATTCTCCTGATTTAAGCTCATCCATAGTGTTTTAAACTGATACCGGTGCAGGTCATCATCTACCCCGATTTCGATGATTTTATTTTCAATGTTTTTCTGATAGACCGGATAGACTGTATCGTCAATTTTAAGTTCTTTGATTTTCAGAAACAATTCTGTCAAGAGTTTGGCGCCTTCTTCCAGTCCAATAAGTACGGGAATTCTATCAATTACTTTATATTGAACTAATGGATATTTATAGCGATAGGTTCCATCTTCCAGATGATTATTCAACAATGGAGAATGTTCTTTGAACAACTCGCTGAAATATCCTCTTAGTTTATGTCCATCCCTTGTTTGCAGTGAAAGTTCAGGGAATTTAATTTGGGTTGTTTGTATTTTCATGTTTGTTCGTTTTTAGGTTTTATGCCTGGAGACCTGACAGGTTTCGAAAACCTGTCAGGTCTGATATTCCGAATTTATTCCATAATAAATTTTTCAATTTCTTCTTCTTTGTGGTTCCTTTGATGAAAGATTTTGAAGTTGTTTTTACTGTCGAACCATCCAATAACCGATTTTCTTTGCAATTTAGTTGGCTTTACCGAAATAATCGATAAATACGAAGACCAGGGGTATTCGGCCATATCTTCCACAAACCCGTGTTTCACCGGGTTGTTGTGGATATAGAACACCATGTTTCGGAAATACTTTTCGTCGGTAATTTCGATTCGGCGGAAGGGTTTTTCGAAGAGGCTTCCGTGGCGGTTGTAGCGTTTGTTAAAGGCTTGAGTATAGGAGTTAAATAGATGTGAAAATTGGTTAGAAGGATTAAATTTTTTCCCTTTCTCCCAACCGCCGCCAGGGTTTTCAACCGCTGGCGGGGTTTTCTTCCCGTCAACCCTGCCAGTGGCTTTATGCCCTGGCAGCGGTTGTTTTCGGGGAATAAAACCTACTTCTTCTTCCTCCTTTATCCGCACCAACAAATGAAAATGATTTTTCAACAGGCACCATGCGAACGTCTCCGCTACCGGGTCAATGTATTTCTCGTACAACCGCAGAAAATGCCGGTAATTATCCGGCTCCCGGAATAGTGTTTTGCCGTTTATTCCACGATTGTAGATGTGGTAGTAGGTGTCGTGTTGGATGGGTTCAAGGGTTTGGGGCATGGTGTATTATTATATTTTTTAATAGGTTTCCCGGCTTTTTTACTACGAGACCTGACAGGTTTCGAAAACCTGTCAGGTGGGGGGTTGCTTCGTTACAACATATCAACTTTTTCGGAATCATCAATCTTTTCTCTATTAAAACCGGTGATTTTTGAATAGTAGTCGTTCAATAACTCATTTGGGACCATTAATATATTTTCAGAAAGATAACTGGATTCATCAGATTTTAATTCTTTTGTCTTTGGCAAATAATCCGGTACACCAATAATATGTTGATGGAATAATTGTTTGTAGTTTTTATCAAAATCTTCCTTGCTTAGTTCATGCATAAGCAAATCTTCATATGCTTTCCTCGCTTGTTTTGCTTTTTCATCGATTTCAATAAAAATAGAAATAATCCAGGGTGCCTCATCAATAATCTTAAAACTGGAAACCGGATGTTCTTCCTTTTTACCATCGTATTTAAGTTGTTTCATAGAATTGAAAATTTCCATTGAATTTTCAAAGGCCTTTTTTTCACTAAGAATTTGAAAGTAATTTTCAACCAATGACTGATAGTTTTTTTCTGGAATTTCTTTTTTTCCTGATAAAGCAATTAATGCCTGGTTATAAGTTAAATCTCCATATACTTTTGCCGCATCGAAACTTCCTTTATTATCGATAAAATTTACCACGAATAATGGAGAATTTTTTCTTGTGTTGTCATTCTCCCTGTTTATTCTCCCCGCTACCTGAACAATGGAATCCACCGGCCCGATATCCCTGAAACCCATGTCAAAATCAAGGTCGACTCCGGCTTCAACTACCTGGGTAGTAATCAGGAGTGGATTCTGATTATTTGATAAATCTTGTTTTATCTTATCAATGATTGCTTTACGCTGTACCGGGATTATATTGGTTGAAAGGTAATAAACAGGATTATCTAAATTTAATTTATTTATTCGTTGGTAGATATCAAGGGAACGTTGAACCGTATTACAGACGATCAAACATGACTTTTCGTTTATCCAATAATTTTTGAAAATTTCTATGAAGTTTTCATTATCGATCTTTTTATCCAGAATAGGAACTATTTTGGTTCTTTCAAATTTTTTAAACAATGCTTCATGGTTTGGTAAAAGCTCTTTTATTATTGCTTGTTCGTCTTCCTCTTTTAAAATAGTTTTTTCTGCCAACTCAAAGATTTTAGGTTGAGTAGCAGTCATGAGAATAATTCGCGCATCCAAAAATTTAGAAAGATAGTATAGGGTAGCTCCTATTAGTGGCATTAAATCGAGTTTAAGTGTCTGTACTTCATCCAGAATGATTATAGACCCTGCAAAGTGGTTGAATTTTTTTAGTAGTTTATTTTTATTGGTAATCAGCGTTTCAAATAGTTGGACAAAAGAAGTAATTACAATGTCTGATTGCCAGGTGTCCAACTGCATCATTTTTTGCTGGTAGCCTGAAGTTTCATCTTCATTGTTTCCAAAAATATCGGCATACTGATAATGGGCAAGGATATTTACTTTCCCGGTTTTTGCATCATTTTTAAATACCTGATTTTTGTAAACATCTAAGGCCTGTTCTATGATATTAATAAATGGTAACCCATAGATAATTTGCGCTTCGCGGTGTTCCTTTTTTCTTATTTGGGTTTTGAGCTTCAAAGCAAAATCAAGCGAAGTAAGAGTCTTGCCAATGCCTGTTGGCGCCGTTAAAGTAAATAATTTGAAATTGAGAATCTCCGGATTATTTAATTGTTCCATTACTTCAGCGCGGGCATAGTCTCGAAGCGCATTCTGTTTTTGAATCTCTTCTAAAGGTGGTAGCTCAGATACACCTTTCGGTCTTATAAAGTTATCAACAGCTTTTTCATCCAGATGTTGTTTTTTATAAACTGTAGTTTCGGATGCATCTAATTTATCTGCTTCTGTCAGGAGTGAGAAGAGATAATTGATAAAAAAGTAATCCTGAATATTGGGTTTATTTTTTTGCTTTTTTTTAATTGACCTTCTGAAATGTTGATAGTCTATGAAATATAGGAATTGGTTTATCTCATGGATGTCTAATTCATTTTGAATTTGATCTAATTTTTTGAATAGGTCCTCTTTTTGTATGTTAAATCTTTTCTCATAACTATTTTTTGCAGTATCGTAAAAAAATTCGGTTCTCTTTATGTTGCTTAAGTTACCGTGATGATTTACAGTGCAGTAATAACTAAAGAGAGCCAGGTTAAAATCTACGTTTAAGAATTTATTTGCAATGCAATAAGCTCCAATGCGCGAATGCTTTTTCAGGTCCTGCTCAACCTTTTTGCGATCCAAAAGATAATCTTGAAAGAATGTTGTATATTTTCCAAGATCATGGAATATGCAAATGTTTTCCAGTATCTCACTCACTTGCTTATTTTGATAAGTGAATCCTAAGTCGGGATATAACTGTTTTGTGGCTATATGATAAACTTGAGAAAGATGGGTTTTAAGTTCTTTTGTCCCTATTTTTCCTTTTTTCTGATCTTCTTTAGCATGTGAATAAAACTTCATTAGTCCAGAAATTGAATTTTTACAGATTTATTTTGGTTTTTAAATGAATAAAGTGTTCCAGAAAATTTTGCATAAAGAGGTATATCGCCTGTTGTGTATATCAATCTGTTCATTTTCTCTACCTCCCGATCATAATTGGCTTTAAAATCTGCAGGCATCATTTCCTCTTCAATAAAATTATATTTGTCTTGCTCTTCTTTATCAAACTTAATTTCTTCAATGTTTTCAGACTTACATGCAGTATTAATAGAAATGAATTCACTATCTATCTTGTTTTCATTGATTTCGTTATTCTTAATTAATGATACATTCTCAATGCTGGCTGAATGATTTGCTGTGCCCAAAGAAATGTTATAGTTAACTTTATTGAACAATAGAGCATCTTTTAACTCCTGAAATGAACTGTTAGACTCACCATTATAAGATACATAAATGCGATAACGAATATTATCTTTTCTTATATCATAGCCTGAAACAATTTCAACAGGTGTTTGAACATGTAAGTTTCTGCCTCTAAAGTCTCGCTCACTCTCAACTTTCAAGTAGTTCAGCCTATGGAAGCTCTTCTTTAAATTACTTTTAACCTGAACTCCGAACCTTATTTTATCTGATGAAAGCTCTTCATAGTATGAATCTCTTGGCTTGCCCAATATCGCCCCCACGATGCCCATAAGGGTAGTACGTGGGGGAATGGTGAAACTCATTGCGGTGTTATTAGTGTAAAATTTTCTAAAATGAGCAAATTTGCCCACCAAATCAAATATTAGAATTTCCATAGATTATAGATTTAATTCAAGATCATCAGATCTATACACAATGATGTCATTAATTGGCTTTCCCTCTCCTTTATTATCTTTTACAAGCCTTTCAAGCTTTGAAAAGTCAAGATTCAGATCATTGATCCCTCGCACCTGTTTGTCCTGAATGCCTTCTTTGGGTTGGGCATCCACGTAATTTCTGAGATCTCCGAAATAACCATTATGATATTCATTATTATAAATGATTTCTAGGTATAATTTTGGATATTGATTTAATTTAGACCGTGTTGGTAAAGCAGAAATGCTATTCCAAATGCCTTCTCTGAATAAATTCATATCTTCATCTGATAAACCTGTAGTTTGAGCTGCAAATTTATTAACAGTACCGTTAAAAGCTAATAGGCTATAGTGAACCCTGTAATCTTTTCCGAAGGTGCTACTTTCATCATTCATAATGGTGACCAGAGAATCTGAATCCATTAACTCCACTTTATTTAATGAGTAACCCCAGTTTAGTTGAATAGCACCGGTATATGATTTGGAAAAACCCTGTACAGCAAAGGCACTGCCAAACATCCTTAAATCCGGGTATTTCCTTTTGACAATTTCTTTAAGTATGTGATAGTTTAACTTTTGATTTTCTTTAACTTTTAATGTTTCTTTGCTTTTTAGTGCATCTGCAATACCTTCATCTTTCTTTTTGTTTTCGATAATTTCTTCAAATCTTTTTTTGAACTCAGGGGCATCCTTGAAAATTTCGTCTTTTTGCTCATCCTGCGAAAGGAGTTTATTTAAAGTTATTATAAGCTTGGAGTCCACGCTGACTTTGGAATCCCCTTCCATGTCAACGAATATTGGATTTCCCTGCATTTTAAGATAATCTCTTATAAACCGTTTTACTCTTACATCCGTTACAAGATTAGTTTTCGTATCATAATCCATTCTTGGTTTATTTTCCTGGTCAGGATCACCATTAGGATTAGATTGAGTAGCATCGTAGAGAAATAAAAAATCTGAATTATTTGTAATTGTAGACATAGTAAAAATGTTTTTATGTTAATATTTAATCGTTTGAAATATAAAAAGAATAACCAGCCAGAATGAAGAATACAGCCTCTTCCGGATCTATGTTCCATTGGTTATAATTAAAGTAATCTGTAAATTTTGAAAAGTTGAATTGTGTTTTTTCCAGAATATCGTACTGGTTTGCTTTTTCCTCTAAATCAATTCTTAATCTTCGGATATCATCTCTATCCATTCCATTATAATTGATTTTATTCATAATTGGTTTACTCGTATGCCCCTTCTGGTATTGGGCATAGGCAATGGTGTTTAAAACGCGCCCTAAATAAAACAAAGCTTTTTGGCTTTCATTGTACTTCATTTTAGTAAAGAAAGCTTCGATTTGTTCATTGATCTTTTGTGATCTTTCCTGATTTGTCATAGTGTTTGTATTATTTTCCATAGTTTTATCTGATTTTATGAGATTCAATTGGTCCAGTAGCATAAAAAATGCAGAATACATGGTAACTGCATTTTTTATTGCAAAGTCGAAAGAGTTATTTTTATAAATATTTGAATACGAATTATGAAAACCTTTACTATCAAATTGCCCCGATCTCTGACATCTAATATACTGATTGAATGATTGGAATAGTTGCGACTTTTCTACAGGGCGTTGTTGGAAAAGGTTAGCAAAAAATTCTAAAGCAATGTTATTGTTATTACCCTCTCTAACGGGGATAAATTTGTATAGTGTATAAAAATTAAATATATGTTTTCCTAGCTGCTTTTTGAAAATATCGTTCAAAGTATAAAGCTTTTCCAGCATTTTTAGTAAAAAGGGTTTACTTATATCTTTGATTAAATTTGATGCTTTGAAAAAATTCCCATCTGAGTCAATCGCCATGTAATTAAGCCAATAAGGTTGATCTGACACTTCATCTTTTAAGGAGGTGTTTAAGGCATCAAATTGTTTAAGATTAAATAAGAGATCATTTTTTAGAGCCATATCGTCAAGTGCCAGATCAATGTCTATATCACTAAAAGATAAAAATTCAGGAATGATCATATGAAGAACGCCAGCAATTCTGAAGTTTAATTTACTTAACAGGTGTTTTGAGGCCCTGTCGAGATATTTTATTGATCTTTCAGTTAATTGATAGTTTTTATTGAAATTTTTATTATTAAAGTTATTGGCAAAATTTTTTGTAGTGGTAACAAACATAGCATTAGGATTGTAACCTCTCTGAAATTTGGCGGTAATAACATTTGAACTCTTTGTACCCAAACTATAATCAAGTTTTTCTACCTTATTCTCTTTTTTGTTTTGAGATTTAAAAAATTTTTTATCGATATAATCTTCAAATCCTTTAAGCGTTGAGAGTTCTGTTATTTGTCCATTGTTTATTTTACTTGATTTAACGGATGCATAACAAAAAATAAGTTCTGATTTCTTATCAAGGTTTAGTTGATTTTTAATATTTTTTTTATCAAGTTTATTTGCATCTTCTTTCTTAGTTTCTTCTTTTATTGAATAAATCAGGGATAATGCATTATAGAATTCACTTTCCTTCAAATTGGATGCAGTGTTTTCTACGTCCTCCATTAATTGCCCTTTTTTAGAATTTTCATTTCCAAATAATGAAGCTTTTAGATGTTCTATTTTGTCTAATAAGGTAGCGACATAAATTTTTTTTGCATTTCCTTTAAGGGTCTCTAATAATTTATGTTCATAAGGCGATTTTGAACTGTATTCTTCAAGTCCGTTTGGATCAATATCAATGCTTCCATTGTCAACATTAAATACTATGTTTGCAACATAGGGAGTTTTCTTATCGTTTGTTTTGGGATTATCTATTATATCATCCCATTTGCTTCGATTTTGTGATAATTGTTCGCCGAGTTTAACTAGTGTATCTATCATATCTTTTTCCAATTTTCCTATCCTAAAGTTAATAAAATATTCCCCCGTTCA
>CAYFRV010000065.1:0-7492 GCA_964345495.1 uncultured Bacteroidales bacterium
TAAAAAGTTTCCAGCATTACCGACACCGCAATGAGCAAATCGGTTAGTAAAACAGTTACTACGTTCATTCCCAGTGCCGGTGTAAGCTTTGGAATGTTATCCCCGTGTTTTATTGCGCCCTGTACAGCTTTGAATGCAAAGGGTATTGGAATTAAAGCCAGCATAAACCATGGGGAGACTACGTTAAATAATGCAGCTCCGATAATTACTCCAAATACTGCAAACATGCCCAGAGTATATACAATGGCAGCTTTCTTTCTTCCCAGTGTGATGACAAGGTGATTTCTTCCTCCGGTTTTGTCGGCTTCAACATCGGGAAACTCATTAATAAGCAAAAGCAATGCAGTTAAAATCCCCGGCGGAATTGATATTAGAAGAACATCCCCGGGAAATAATTCGCCAACAGCCATGGAAGGATCTGCTGTCATAACGACATAGCTTCCCAAAACTACAAAAGTTCCGAGTGTTAACCCGGCAAATAATTCTCCGAGTCCGATTTTTGCCAGAAAATTTGTATAAAAAAGTATTGTCAATGCCCCTAATATGGTAAAAAGAGCTATAATCCAGTGTATTGCCACACTAAAGTACAAACCTATCCCAAAGGCAAGTAAAAACGAGGCAATTGCCATTCTGAAAACGCTTTTTACAGAAAGTTTTCCTGAACTTACAACACCACTGCCTCCGCTGAAAGGAGTGCGTTCAGTTTGCATATCGATTTTAGTTTTAGTATCTGAATATTCGTTAAATAAATTTACTGAAATATGAGCACTAACTACACCAATTATAAGCATGATCGCATGAAAAGGATTAAATTCTGTTCCCGGTGGATGGTATTTCCAACCGAAAGCCAGTCCTATTGCTACCAGTAGTATCGCAAGTAATAGAAAGGGAGCGCGCATTTGAGCCATCCAAAGTTTTATTTTATTATATGTCATGGTTCTCTGTTTTTTGATTAACTTTTGTTTGTAATTATTAAACACAAAAAAAGCTTTATGGTTCACTTAATTCATGTACATATACCGGATGAATTTCAATATCTTTTTTCTCCATTATTTTACGAGTGCCCGGTAAATCGTTGGTGAAGCCTAAAATGAAACCGCCACCGCCGGAACCGCATAGTTTCATGTAATAGCTTTCGTCTTCAAGTCCTTTTCTCCAGATGGTACGAAAGCCATCGGGTATCATCGGTGAAAAATGTTCCAGTTGATAAGCAGATAATTCGGAAAGACTCTGAAAAAATGTTTGATTTTTGCCTTCGATTATAGACATTATAGCATTGTTGGTCAGTTTGTTTAAGTGTTCTGTATCTATTCCGTTTTTGGCGTTTTTTGCAGTTTTCTCAAGAAATATGTTTACGAGTGGACTGGTTTTTCCTTTTCGACCCGAATTTATGAGAAATACTCCAAAATCAGGATTGTGAGTGGGGAGATTTATTTCAACTATATGGACATCACCATTTCCTTTAAAAAGAAGGGGTTTCTTTATGAATGCATTTAAAGGGTCGATTCCTGAGCTTGTACCATGATAGAAAGATTCAAGAGTAGCCATTTGATTTTTTAACTCATTCATTGATTGAGTATTGAGTGGCGAATTTTTTTCGTAGTCTGATGAATATTTTTCGTAAAGCGCTGCAATTAATGCTCCTGAACTTCCGATTCCATAACCTTCAGGTATAGTGGATTCAAAATACAACCCTTTTTCAAGGTCCTTGGCGAACCTTTCGATATCAAAATTGAAGTCTAAATTTTCCTGCTTTTTCAATTTTCTTAAATATCCGAGTAAATTATAGAGTTTGTGATTCGATTTCTTTGCGAAATCATAATCTGTGTATTTATCATTTAATAAAAAGCTGAGTTCTCCGTTAAAATGACTATAGGGAATGGTTAACGCCATACTGTTTTTGATTACCGAGTATTCCCCGAATAAAAGTATTTTTGCGTAGTAAATTTTTTCTTTATTATTCATGAATCATTGTTTTTATCCACACGTTCCGGCCCCGGGCCTATGAAGTCATGTATGATTTTTCCGTTTTCACAATGCATTTTTAATTCTTTTTCAATGAAATCTCTTGCTTTTTCTTTTTCAGAAAGCGGATATAGTACATGTACATTTGGACCGGCATCCAGAGTGAATGTAATTTTTGTTTTATTTTTCTTTCTGTAGTTTCTTATTTTTTCAATTATTGAAATAGTTTGGTCTTTTAAAAGAACATATCCTGGATTTGATGAGAGCATTAAAGCATGAAGCGTTAGTGCTTCATTTTCTGTGATTTCTGCAAATAATTCAAAATCACCTTCTCTTAGCGATTTACGCAATTTGTCCAGGTTTTCAACAGACTGTTTTATCCTGGCCTCTTTATATGGATGATGCTTCATTAAGGAATGACCTTTTGAGCTGGAAACTGATTTTTCTTCAGAAGATGTTATTAAAAGAGAATCGTGTAAAAAATTTAATGTGTGGTGTATTTTTACACTGGATGGATAAGCAAATTCATCTGCTCCATACGCGTGTCTGCCCCATTCAACAAAATTTCCATAAACGGAACGGGAGGCGCTTCCGGAGCCAAGCCTTGCCATAAAGGAGGCCTTTTGGAAGAAGCGTTCCGTGCTGTATTCATCTTTTCTCATCATTGATTCAATGCTACAAACACACAAAGCTAAAGAACTCATAGCCGAGGCGGAAGATGCGAGCCCGGCAGAATGAGGAAAAGTGTTCCGGCTGATGATGTATAGGTCCATATCTTTTAGGAATGGAAAGTAGGGTTCTATGCGTCGGAAGTATTTTTTTACTCTTTTAACAAAAGGATGTTCGGGTTCTCCGTTAAATTGAAAAGAGACGATGCCATTTTCTCCTTCTGCTTTTTTAAAATGAATTTCCGTCCGCGTGTTTGAATTACTCAGGGTCATACTAAGGGAAGGTGTCAGTGGCAGTTGATTTCCTTTTTTCCCCCAATACTTGATTAAAGCAATATTCGAAGGAGATTCCCATGCCACAACTTTGGGAGTTTGCGGAATTTCCTTCTTTTTTAATACGATTGCTTCATCCCTGTATTTTTTATTAAGCATTTTGTTTGTTTTTTATTAGTTCGTCCCATGAAAATAAAATATTCATATTGTGACGGTTAAAATATTCTGATAGTTTTTTTCTGCTGTTTTTCCAGGTAACCAGAATAAAATCTCCGCCCCATGCTCCAAGCGATTTTATTTTTCCGGGAAAATCCGGAAATATTTGTTCCTGAATAGTGGGTTGCTGAAGCATATTAGAGATGAGCTTTTCGTGTTCCGTTATTGCATTTTCGAATGTGGTTAAGTTATTGCTGTTTAGTATTTCATGATTAATGGAATGAAGTTCTCTGAAAAAATTGCTTTGTGCTTTTCCCTGATTGAAGGTAAGATACTTCTTTACTTCTTTTCTGGTATTTTGTTTTTTACCTGTGTATATGAAAAATAAGCTGTCTTTGTAAGAAGGATTAAATTCCACTTCATTATACACCGGGTAACCTCCATTCTTTTTGTAAATGATAGGCCTGTTACTACTGGCACAGGCTATATCATAACCCGAACCCTCAGAGATTCGGTTGTTTAATTCAAAAGGATCAACCTGAAGCCACGCTGCAAGGTTGTTTATTAATGAGGAGCTACTCCCCAATCCCCATTCAAAAGGGAATTCAAGATAAGTGTTTATTGTTAGTCCTGATCCATTGATTATATGAGAAATTTCTTCTGTTAAATTTTTTAAAATTGAACTGAGAAAGCTTGATGTTTTTTTATCCGAAGTTGATATAAATTGCTTCTTTTCCAGCGAGAACAAGCCATGAAAAATATTTTCGTCATTATAATAAGTATTCCATTGCAGTTGCCCGGGTAAGTCATTTTTTTCCACATGTAGGCTTTGCCCCCGTTTTAAAGGAAAAGCGATTGCTTCGGCTCCTTTTAAAACGAGGTATTCAGCGGTTAGTAATAACTTGCCATTGGAATAAAATTGCCGGTTCATGATTGTTTATCAATAAACGCTTTTACTTCTGAATAGGAAACATCCCTGTTTTTAAACGCCTCTTTGGCTTTAGCCTTTATATTTTCCGGTGGATTGAGTGTCATCAGGATATTCTCCAAATGCAATTTCATGTGCCCTTGTTGTATTCCTGTTGTGATCAGCGATCTAATTGCTGAAAAATTAGAGGCCAGGCCAGCTGCTGCTACAATTGACATTAATTGCTTTGCATTTGGACGACCAAGAATTTCAAGGGCTCTGGAGGCAAGCGGGTGCAATGATGTTAATCCACCGACTGTCCCTAAAGCCAGAGGAATGGTTATGCTGAATGTAAATATGCCGTTGTTAACCTCACACGTTGTGAGTGATGAATAAGTTCCCTTGTTTATCGCAAATGCATGTGTTCCTGCTTCTATTGCCCGGAAATCATTACCTGTTGCAATAACGACTGCATCTACTCCGTTCATTATGCCTTTATTATGCGTAACTGCCCTGGATACGCTGTGATGAGATATGTCAACTGCTCTGCGGAATTTTTCTGCAAACTCTTCGCCATTCAGTAGTGGACTTGCCTCCTCCAATGCTTTAACGGGGCATTCAACCTTCATTTTAATTCGGGAAGCGGGTGCATAGTTTGAAAGGATAGCCATGATTACTTCAAGTTTGCCCGGATGGTTTGCTTCGGCTTCTTTTTCAAGTTCGTTAGAAGCTTTTTCCAGCACACTGTTGATGAAATTTGCTCCCATAGAATCTGCGGTATCAAAGGAAAGCCCTATTTGATAATAATTTTCCAATTCGTATGTTTTATCTGAAAGCCATATTTCCTGAATTCCGCCTCCTCTGTCATTCATTCTTTTTGTTATGTTTTTCAGCTTTTCAGGGAGTTCTTTCTTGAGATTGTTAAAGAGGCCATCTAGTTCTTCCTTGCTGCCTTGCCAGAAAAAATGAACATGGCCGTATTTTGTTGTTGAAACATCCTCTGTAATAAAACCTCCTCTGTCATACCAGAATTTAGCAGCTTTTGACGCAGCTGCAACTACAGAACTTTCTTCGGTAACCATTGGGATGTGATAAGTATTGCCATCAATTTTGAAGTTTGGAGCAATACTAAAAGGTAGATGAAAATTGCTAACTGTATTTTCACTAAAATTTTCAAATTTTTCCTGCAATTCGGAGTCCTGAAAGTGGTAATTTTTCATCTGGGTGATAAACTCATTCGGGTCTTCCATTGCTTCTGCAAGTAGGGCAATTTTCTCGTCTTTGCTTAACTTGCTAAAACCGTTAAAGAAATTTGGTTTTGTCATGATTGTGAGTTTTAAATTACAGTGAGAAAATTATATGCTAAACTTAATCCTTCGATTTGACTACGAGTGAATTCTTTTAATTTTTGATAATCTTCTTTTGCATATCTTAAAAAGCCTGAACCCATTCCATAAACAGCAGGAACTTTACTTTTGTTTATTAGATAATATCCATCGAGAAAGTTTTTTAGTCCGCCGGAAATTATGAGTCGGCTGGTATTAATATCGCTGTTTTCTTTCACAATAGAATTTACTGCATACGTCATTTCCTCGGCTGTCTGTCCGATATAAGATAATGGGTCCAACAAACCTGCATTTGATTCATTGTTTCTCATTAATTCAACTTTTGCAAAATTAGTTCCACCAAAAGCAGCGAATTCTATAGCAGTAAGCGGTAACTTCATGAGGCTTTCAAGACTTTGTTTCCCAATGCCTTGTCCAACCTCTTTGACTATAATGTTGTAATCAACCTGCTTAATGAATTCTTGTATGGTTTCAATTGGAGGTCTTAAAATTCTGTCACCTTCAGGCTGAAGCCATTCTTGTATTGGATTTACATGAATAACCAATCCGTCTGCTTTTAACAGGCTGATAAGGTCTGTTATCTCCTGAATACGGTTCGTTTTAATTATTTGCTCAATTTGAGCGATTCCTAAATTTGCATAAAATGGTAAATCGGGTCCTATAATGTTTCTAAGATCAAAGTCTGGCAAAACCTTTTCGTTTTTCAATAAAATGTGGCACGAACCTAAACCCATTCCCATTCCAAATTCTGCAGCTACACTTGCCAGGTTGTGATTAATTTTATTTGCTTTTTCAGTCCCCCCGGTCATACTGGAAATCCATATCGGCACTTTCATTTTTTTCCCTCCAATGTCTTTTCCGGGAATTTCCTGATTTGGATGTCCGTTCAACATGGGCTCGTAAACAAACCGGTGATCTTTTTCAATTGCACCTGTTTGAGTTTGAAAAGCCAGAGAAATATGATCTTTTTTTCGGTCTTCCATAATAATTTTAAGTTGGGCTTAGTCTATCAAAGTTAAGCTATAATTCTATTTAACGCCAATTTTTCTTGCTATAACGAGCTTTAAAATTTCCGAGGTTCCTTCGCCAATTTGCAGGATTCTCTGATCACGGTAGAAACGTTCTATGTCGTTCTCCCTGATGAGCCCGTAGCCACCGTGAATCTGAACCGACTCGTCGGCAATTTCTTTAGCAATCTCTGATGTGTATAATTTGGCCATAGCAGCTTCTTTACTATACGGATATCCGTTGAGTTTCAACCATACGGCATTGTAAAGTGTGTTTCTGGCTAATTCAATTTTTGTGGCCATATCAGCTAATTTAAAAGAAATGGACTGGAATTTTGCAATGGGCCTTCCGAATTGTACACGTTTTTGTGCATATTCCTTAGCCATTTCATACGCTCCAATGGCCAGACCAAGTCCCATCGCACCTACTGTTAATCTCCCGGAGTCCAGTGTCTCCAGCATTATTCGGTGGCCTTTGCCACGTTCGCCAAGCAGGTTGCTTTCCGGAACCTGAACATCATTAAATTCCAGCTCGCCGGTATCTGCACTCCGCCATACCATTTTGTCTTTTACAGGTCTGCTGGTGTAACCTTCCCTGTCAGATTCCACGAGTATCGTTGAATGCTCATTGCGATCGCCATTTTTTCCGGTAATAGCCTGAAGCGTTATGCCTGCAGATAATTCTGATGATGAATTGGATATGAACATCTTTTTTCCGTTGATGTGCCAGTATCCATCTTTTAATTCTGCAGAAGTTGTCGTTGCACCGCTATCAGATCCGGCATTGCGCTCAGTAAGTCCAAAGGCCCAGATTTTTCCTTCTTTGGTAATAGGTGGAATAAATTTTTGGCGTTGCTCTTCCGTTCCATATTTGTAGATCGGGCCAAGACCCAGGGAATTGACCGCGGCAACTGTAGCTGCCTGTGAACCATCCACTCTTGCCATTTCTTCAACAGCAATTACAAGTCCCATGTAGTCAAGACCCTGTCCACCATAATCCTTGGGAATTGCTACGCCAAAAAGCCCCTGATCTTTCATTTTTTTTGTTAGTTCAGGGGAAAAACGTTCTTCCCTGTCAAGGATTCTTGCCTCGGGCAGAACAACCTCTTCTGCAAAAGAACGGATCTTTTTTCTCCATTGCTCTAGTTTTTCTGTAGTATATGGATTCAT
>CAYFRV010000065.1:7592-12215 GCA_964345495.1 uncultured Bacteroidales bacterium
AATTTATTAATTGGATGCTGTTTGTAATAAAATTTGTCCGTCTTCAACCTGTTCCCCTTCCTGTACATTGATTTCTTTTATTTGTGTGTCAAATGGAGCCCGGACATTGTTTTCCATTTTCATCGCTTCCAGTACAAGCAAGGTTTCGCCTTTTTTGACGGTTGTATCTTTTTTAACATTGATAGATAATACTTTGCCAAACATGGGCGACTTAATATGTTTTTCGCTTTTTTTGTTTTCAGTCTGTTGTTTTTTATTGGATATGATATCCTTGTAATTTTCCCTGTGCAAACTATAATTCAATCCGTCAAGTACCAGTTCAGTGCCTTTGGTTGATATACCGTAAGTTAGATTTTTCCTTGTGTAATCTTGTTGAATGACAAGTTTATGTTTGTCATCAAAAGATACTGTGTAGGTGATTTCTTCATTATTATAAAACAGAGAGAGCATTGAGCCTTTGCGTTTGAAGGAGACTTCATGCTGCTTTTCATCAATAAAAATGATCCATTTCATAAATGTTCTCCAGTACCCGAGCGTTTTCCATATAGTGTCCGGATTCTGGTCTCTTTTGTGTGAGTGAATAGATATAAATGCTGCCATCAGCATGAGTTTATCTGCCTGTTGCGATTGACGGTTAAGCTCTTCAATGATTTGCTGATGAAATTCCGGGATAAAGTTCGTTGTAAACTTGTTGTTTATGAATGAATTGTGTTCCAGTACTTTCCGTAAATAGGGCAGATTATGACCAATTCCTGTAACAGAAGCACCTTTAAGCGCATTTTTCAGTTGATTTATGGCTTTATCTCTGTTTTCACCCCATCCGCTTACCTTTGCTATCAATGGATCGTAATCGGGTGAAATGGTGGCTGTCGTTTCTAAGCTGGTATCTACTCTAATGTTCTTAAATTGTGGAATTTCAAAATAAGAAATATACCCGGGCGAAGGTAAAAAGTCATTGGCGGGGTTTTCGGCATAAATCCTGGCCTCTACTGCATGACCGTTAATTTTCAGTTCATCCTGCTTGTATTGAAGTGGGATATTCTGTGCGATTTTAATCTGTTCTTCCACAATATCAATTCCGGTAATCATTTCTGTAACAGGGTGTTCCACCTGAATTCTGGTGTTCATTTCCAGGAAAAAATGCTGTCCTTTTTCATCTACAAGGAATTCCACAGTACCGGCACCTGAATAATTAATCGCTTCTGCAATCCGCACTGCATCTTGTGTTATTTTTTCCCTTTGTTTTTCAGATAGAGTAGGGGAAGGCGCTTCTTCGACGATCTTCTGGTGACGCCTTTGAACCGAGCATTCCCGCTCAAACAGATGCATGCAGTTGCCGTGATTGTCACATAAAACTTGTACTTCAATGTGTTTCGGTTGTTCTACAAATTTCTCCAAATAGACAGTTCCATCTCCAAAATAGCTTTCAGCTTCACGGGAAGTGGAGTGAAGCGTATCTTTTAGTTCTGCATAATTGTTCACGAGTCGCATTCCTTTGCCCCCTCCACCAGAAGCCGCTTTAATCATAACAGGTATGTCATTTTCGGAAGTCTGCTCCAGGAGCTCCTGAGGGGTTCCTTTTTGTAAGTTCAGTATGGGTACGCCTATTGAGTCAACGAATGCGGCAGCCTGCAATTTATTGCCCATAGTTAGAATAGCGGATGCTGAGGGTCCGATAAAAACTATTCCGGCTTCTTCACAAGCCATTGCAAACCGGCTGTTCTCCGAAAGGAATCCATAGCCCGGATGAATTGCCTCAGCACCGGCATTTTGTGCTATACGAATGATTTTCTCAATATTCAGGTAGGTGTCATGCAAGCTACCCTGACCAAGACTAAAAGCCTGATCTGCTTTCCTGACATGAATGGAATATTTGTCTTGTTCTGCAAAGACCGCAATCGTAGTAATTCCCATTTTTTGAGCTGTATGAATGATGCGCAGAGCGATTTCACCACGATTGGCTATTAATATGGATTGAATATCCTTCATTCTAAGTATTTTTAATTAATTATTCCAGTATGGTTCCCGTTTTTCCAGAAAAGCCTTCATGCCTTCCTGTCCATCCTCACTAATGCGTGCATTTGATATCGTTTCGATTGAAAGATCTTTTACAGTGGCATCGAACATGTGCTGATCAATTTTGTTGAGTAATTTTTTTGTTTCACGTACTGCTTCCGGACTGTTTTTCTGAAACTCCCTGATTAAAATGTCCAGCTCCGTATCAATGCTTTCCTTGCTCCCTGCAGAGTTTACCAATCCTATACGCAGAGCCTCTTTTGCCATGAAATTTTTCCCCGTTAGCATGTAATATTTTGCGGCTGGATTACCCGTTCTTTGCACAACAAACGGCGCAATGGTAGCAGGTACCAATCCAATTTTGACCTCGCTGAAACGAAATTGCGTTTCGTTTTCTGCCAGAACAA
The DNA here is from genome assembly GCA_964345495.1 of uncultured Bacteroidales bacterium. Lineage (GTDB taxonomy): Bacteria > Bacteroidota > Bacteroidia > Bacteroidales > UBA12077 > JAGXLC01. The sequence goes on from CAYFRV010000065.1 coordinate 10,016, forward strand.
TGTCAGAAGCCGCAATAATCCCATTGGCACCTCCGATTGAAGCGCCATGAACTACGGTAACAACAGGCATACTGAGATTATATATCTTTTCAAAGAGTTGATATAACTGCTCACTATCTTTCACATTCTTTTTGTAAGAGTAATTAATCATTGACCTCATCCAGTTCAAATCCGCGCCGGCACTGAAAACCTTTCCATTTCCCCTGATGATCAATCCCCTTATGTCTGCTTTATTTGTATTTAAATCATCGAGAATTTCAGTGAATTCTTCGATCATAGTATCGTTAAAAGCATTCCTTACCTCCGGTCTGTTAAGGCTTATGGAGGCGATTTTTCCCTGGACGCTGTATTCTATGGTCTGATAATTTTTCATAGTATTGTGATTTACATTCTGAATACACCATTTTTTGGTTCCGGGTAAGGTTTATTTCGCGACATCTCTATGCCCAGGGCCAATACTTTTCTGGTATCCACCGGGTCTATAATGCCGTCATCCCAAACCCTAGATGTGCTATAATATGCAGAGCCTTCATGTTCGTATTTGTCAAGCATTTGTTGTTTGAATTGCTCGATTTCATCTTTATCCGGAGTTTTACCGGCTTTTTTGAGCTGTGCTTCTTTCACAGAAGTGAGTACGCTGGCTGCCTGTTCACCACCCATAACAGATATTTTAGCATTCGGCCACATAAAAAGCAATCGTGGATCAAACGCTCTGCCAGCCATAGCATAATTTCCTGCGCCGAACGAGCCACCTATAATTACTGTAAACTTGGGCACATTGGCATTAGCCACTGCATGTATCAGTTTAGCTCCGTCGCGCGCTATACCTTCATGTTCGTATTTTTTACCAACGATAAAACCCGAAATATTTTGCAGGAAAACAAGTGGTATTTTTCGGTATTGCGCCAGTTCAATAAAATGTGCTGCTTTGCGGGCTGTTTCTGCATGTATAACTCCGTTGTTTGCTATTATTCCCACCGGCAAGCCCATTAATCTTGCAAATCCTGTTACAATGGTAGTGCCGTAATCTTTTTTGAATTCTTGTAATTCGCTTCCATCCACAAGTCGCATAATTATCTCCCGAACGTCAAATGGCTTTTTTAAATTCACGGGCGCCAGTCCGTAAAGTTCGTCCTGATCATAAAGCGGTTCTCTGGACTCGGTTATATCAAGAGGTTGTTTGTCAGATTTTGGCAATCCATAAAAAATATCCCGGCAAATATTGATTGCATCAACATCATCTTCAGCGATATGATCTGCCACTCCTGAAATCTGAGTATGCACTTCGGCTCCGCCCAGGTCTTCATCGCTTACATTCTCGCCTGTCGCGGCTTTAACCAGCGGCGGACCTCCGATGAAGATTGTACCCTGATTTCGGACGATGATGGTTTCATCGCTCATTGCCGGTACATAAGCGCCTCCCGCAGTGCATGAGCCCATTACAATAGAAACCTGGGAAATGCCCATGGCAGATAATTGGGCCTGGTTTCGGAACAAACGCCCGAAATCTTCTTTATCAGGAAAAACCCTGGATTGTTCAGGCAGAAAAACCCCACCGCTATCTACCATATATACCACAGGCAGATGATTTTCCATGGCAATTTCCTGCGCCCGAACATGTTTCCTGATGGTTTCACGGATATAGGTGCCGCCTTTTACGGTAGCATCATTGGCCACAATTACGGTCTCTCTTCCGTGAATAGTACCAATTCCGGTAACTATCCCGGCAGAAGGAAAAGAGTCGTTGTGCTGACCATTAGCAGCAAGTTCTGAAAGTTCAAGAAAGGGTGTTCCATCATCCAATAATTTTTCGATCCGTTCCCTGGCCAGCAACTTGCCTCTGCTTTTGTGCTTAGTAACTGCCTTTTCTCCTCCACCATTTCGAACTTCTTCCTGTTTGCTTTTTAGAGAAGATAGTAGTTTTAGGTAATCTTCTTTTTTACTTAGGAAAGATGCTGAATTTGTATCAATATTTGTTTGTAAAGTTTTCAAAATTGCCTCATTTTGTATGGTTAACAATTTAATATTAATTCTTGTTTAAAAAATATAACAAAAAAGTTAAACAGCTTAATTCTTTGTACGATTTTTCCTGTTAAAACCATGAATATTTCTTTTTGTTTAAAATCAGTAGTGTCCGACTAAAATTAATAATGTCGTACCTACGGCACTTTTATGAATTGTTTATATTTTATATCTACCA
>CAYFRV010000066.1:0-7389 GCA_964345495.1 uncultured Bacteroidales bacterium
TCTGTAACCGGCTCCTTCAGGTTACCACCGGCAGGGGATACAGTACCGATGAAGGTAATAGAACCCGTTTTGCCATTATTCAGATACACATAACCTGCTCGTGAATAGAAGTTGGAAATAATAGCCGTCAGGTCCATTGGATAGGCATCCGGTCCGGGCAGTTCCTCCATACGGTTTGACATCTCACGAAGCGCCTGAGCCCAACGAGAAGTAGAGTCTGCCAGAAGCAGGATTTTCAGCCCCATTGCCCTGTAATACTCTGCAATTGTCATGGCAGTGTAAACAGAAGCTTCACGAGCCGCAACCGGCATGTTTGAGGTATTTGCAATAATGGTGGTACGCTCCATCAACTTTCGCCCTGTTCTTGGGTCTTCCAATTCAGGGAATTCGGTAAAGATTTCAACCACCTCATTCGCACGCTCACCACAGGCAGCCATAATGATCATGTCTGCTTCTGCTTGTTTAGAAAGGGCGTGCTGCAGCACGGTTTTTCCGCTACCAAAAGGTCCGGGAATAAAGCCGGTACCACCTTCCCCGATTGGGTTCAGCGTATCAATAATTCGAATTCCGGTTTCCAGCAACTTAAAAGGCCTTGGTTTTTCCTGGTATTTTTTAATCGGCACCTTTACAGGCCATTGCTGCACCATGGTGACCTTAATTTCATTACCATCCTCGTCTGTGATGACAGCCATGGTATCGTCAATCGTGTATTCGCCTTCTTTGGCAACAGATTTCACTTTATATTTTCCCTCCAGCTTAAAAGGCACCATGATTTTGTGGGGCAACCAGTTCTCGGTAACTTCTCCGATCCAGTCACCGGCAATCACTGTATCACCTTCTTTGGCTATTGGTTTAAATTCGTACTTTTTGTCATGGTCCAGGGCATCGGTTTGGGCGCCTCTCTTCAGGAAGATTCCTTCCATTCTGTCCAGATCATTTTGCAGTCCGTCATAGTTTCTGGATAAGATACCTGGTCCAAGATTCACTTCCAGCATGTGTCCGGTAAACTCGACTTTGTCTCCGACTTTCAGGCCTCGGGTACTCTCAAATGCCTGAATGTAGGCTGTAGTTCCCATAATTTTAATGACTTCAGACATCAGCTTACTATCCTGCTGGACGATATAACAAATTTCGTTCTGTTGTACCGGGCCATCTGCCTCGACAACAATAAGGTTGGCAATAATGCCGGTAATTTTCCCTTTGGTGATATTATTTTCTTTGCTCATTTATTAAGAATTCTTTTGAAAATTCAAAACTCTCTTTTAACTCATCAATCATCTGCTTAAACATTTCTTTTCCGGTTTCCACATCAAGTTGCATCCAGCGGTAAATCATCTGGATCTTCAATGTGTAAGCCAGAACAACTTCAGTGGAAAAATAATGAAACAGCGTTAGTTCATTAATCTGATCCCATTTAAGTTGATCCAGGCTTTTTTCCCGGTTCAGCAGGTTATCTTTTTCTGTAATATTCAGAACTTGCGAAGCATAGTCTAATTCAGCAGTAAGTCCAAAATCCTTGGCGCTGCTATTCCTGACCGCCTCTGCTACCTCATCGGTTCCTATGATCTCCTCTTCAGGATTCTTGTCAAAATTTCGACAAGTTATACCTGTAAGCATGTTGGTAACGTTTCTTTCAAAGGTAAACCAGTCGGTAAGAAATTGATTCCCGGATTGAATGGCATGACTGTAATACAGCTCGGTAAGGTAAGTTTCCCACTGCTTCAGCGTTCTGCTCTTTGCGTCCGTTTTGTACTGATTTATAAAATCATACATGTATTGGGGCAAAATAGCTGCATCCTCCTCTTCTTCCAGCTCTTCCATGGTAAAATTACCCAGTTCGTCGAACTGTTCGTAGTTTTCCTGAAGCACATTCAATAGATTTTTGTGATCGTAAGGAAGAAACAGCAATTGAACCAATTGGTAATCAGCAGGCACTAACTCCTCCTTCAAAGTTGATTTAAAATCAGCCAGAGAAAAGTTCACCTCTGATTCATCCAGAAAAAGATCAGGCAACCCTGCTAAAAAACAATAGTAAAAGTTTCTTGGGGCCATATCTTATTTCTCTCCTTTTTCGTTTTGGCCAAAAAGCATATTTCTTGTCTTCTTTCTGAAATAGCCTTTGAAGAAGTTTTCGAAATCTTCCTCAGAAAAACTGATTTTGTAGGAACCATCAGCCGGTCCGATAGAAAATCCACCCTTCATGCGCTCGGAAACATCTACTTTGATTCCGGCATTTAGTTCTTTGGCAACTTTCGTTTCGAAATAATCTTCCAGTTCTTTTTGCATGTCTTGCGGAAGGGTCACAGAAAGATTAACTGCTTCCCCGGATTGTGGGTTCCAGTTTTTAATGACTGTTTCAATAATCTTTTTGATGAATTCCTGGTCTTTCATAGCCTGTTTTGTAGGCTCCTGAATAACCTTTTTGGTGATCAACTCGGAAATTTGTTGCTTTACTTCCCGAAGTGTTTGAGTCGCTGCCATATCGATTTCAGATTTGGCATTTTTCTTCAGATCTTCGGATTCTTTTTTTGCATTGCTAACGATTTCATCGGCTTCCTTTTGTGCGTCGCTCTTTATTTTTTCTGCCTCTTTTTTCGCATCTTCCAGAATTTTATTCGCCTCTTCGTTAGCCTTTTCAACTCCTTCGTTGTAGAGTTTTTGTGTTAGTTCCTGAAGTTTACTTTCCATAATATTAACTTTAAAATAAGGATACAAATCTACACTATTACCATAATATTACAAGGTAACTTTATTAATTTATGTACGAAATACTTATCAATTTAAACGAGTTATTACAATCTTATAATAAACTTGTTTATCATTGCTCCAAAAATAGAACTAAAAATTTTTCTGGCAAAAATTTACTGTTATTTTTTTAACATTGTTATTTGAATAACAGAGTCATTCTGAAAAAGAAAAAGCATTTTTTTTGGATCACTTTTTATGCGATGATTTTAAAAGACCTACAACATAAATTGTCTCAAATGATGTATAAATCAAATAATGTATCAGAAATGCAATCAGAAAAGGTACCGCCTGTTTCGGGAAGATTAGAACGTATGTGGTGATCAAAATCAATAAACCGATAATTTTAATTCCAAAAACCTTCATAAACTGCGAAGCGAATTTCCGCATATCATGTTCAAACGATCTAATTAAAGCAATATGTACAGCGCAAGTAATTACAAAAAACAAAATTGGCAGAATAACAAAGGACGTGTAAAAAAATTCAGCAAAGAAAAATACAAAACCAACAACTCCGATAAAATAGACGATCCCGGTTAGCAACCCTAACCGCTTAAGATATGTTTTATATTTCTGTAGCATGTATATATCATTTAAACCGAATAAAATCTTTTATTGCAAAATAAATTGCTAATACCACTCCACCAATGGTGAAAATAAGAGTAAACAACGGGAAACCAATCGACTCCACCCACTCATCCAGTTTCAATCCTCCAAATACGCCTAATAATATAATTGTCAGCATCTGAAACCCAATGTGGGAGTATTTGGCATATTCCTTAAGCGGGTTTTGGTCCCTGGTCTTTGAAGTCTTTTGACTTTTTGTCCTTGTCCTTGTCTTTTTCTTTTGATTGGTTTGGTTGGGCATTCGATACAGCCTCCTCATTCATATTACAATTGCCGGTGAATACTGCACCCGGCTCTATAGAAAGTTTCTTCGTAACGATGTCACCATAAATTCTGGCGGAAGAGTTCAAAGAAAGCAACTCCTTAACCTTTATCTTTCCTTCTACCATTCCAAGTACTTCAGAATTCTTGCAATCTACCTCGCCTTTTACTTTTCCGGTTTCACCAACAACAAGCTTGCCTTCTGTAATGATGTTTCCATTTAAAACACCATCAATTCGCATATCACCGTTGGTGTTGATATCCCCGGTGATTTCGGTTCCTACGCCAATTATGTTAATTGCGTTGGAATCATTTTCTGTGCTTACATTCTTTGCCATATTTTCATTTTTTGCTTGTTTAGACATAATGCTCAATAAAATCATTATATTTATGCCTACAAATATATAAAATTCAACCCATACAAACTTAGTTTAAAACAATTTATTTCACTTTAAGCTATTTTAGAAAAACAAGTAATTTGATTAATTTTGCTATTTAAATTTAAAATGTAAACAAACCATGGACAGATTTAAACTTGTTAACCGTATCACAGGCTGGATCATTTTTCTTATAGCAGCAATTGTTTACCTAATGACAATTGAACCTACCACAAGTTTTTGGGATTGCGGAGAATTCATTGCTTCAGGCTTTAAGCTTCAGGTAGGACACCCTCCGGGAGCACCAACTTTTATGTTATTAACCAGACTAGCCTCTCTTTTTGCTGCTGATACTGCTGAAGTAGCAAAAATGACAAATAGCATGTCGGCACTGGCAAGCGCTTTTACAATTCTTTTCCTTTACTGGACAATCACCCACCTGGCAAAAAAAATATTTTCTGTTGAGAAAAGCGAAGGCAATTTATGGGCTGTAATCGGCAGCGGAATAGTAGGCGCTTTAGCTTATACTTTTTCAGATACGTTTTGGTTTTCTGCTGTAGAAAGTGAAGTTTATGCGCTTTCTTCCATGGTAACAGCTATTGTTTTCTACGCCATATTAAAATGGGAAAATGTTGCGGATAAAACATATTCAACCCGCTGGATTATCCTTATCGCTCTTCTTATGGGTTTATCGATCGGGATTCACCTGCTTAACCTTCTGGCCATACCGGCAATTGTTTTTGTAATCTACTTTAGAAAATACAAGGTTAGCAGGAAAGGAATTATATCCGCTTTTTTACTATCAATTGCTATACTTGGTTTTTTTATGTATCTGTTGATCCCCGGAGTTATAAAAATCGCCTCCGGTTTTGAGCTACTCTTTGTAAACGCATTTGGCTTGCCTTTCCATTCAGGTGCGATTTTCTTTATCATCGCGGTAGGTGCTTTGCTCGGCTGGGGTTTATATCATACACAAAAGAAAAAACAAGTGATCACAAATACCATTTTGCTCTCACTTACAGTTATTCTTATCGGATATTCATCCTATGCAATGATCATTATCAGGTCTTCTGCAAATCCACCCATGGATGAAAATGACCCCCAAACAGTGTTTTCACTATACCATTACCTCAAACGCGAACAATATGGCTCTTCCCCGTTGTTACACGGACAATATTACAATGCACCAATTGTCGACAGTGAGGAACATTATACCTATAAAAAGAAAAAGGATAAATATGTAAAGAGTTATTCCTTAAACCCGGATTATGAATTTGACTCCAGGTTTACAACATTTTTCCCTCGTATGTGGAGTCGACAGCAAAAGCATGTAAGAGAATATAAAAAGTGGGCAGATATTGAAGGAAGAGAGGTGACAGTTTCCGGAAGAGGCGGAGAGCAACAAACCAAAAAAGTCCCGACCTTTGGAGAAAATTTAAAATTCTTTTTCAAATACCAGGTTGGTCACATGTACTTAAGGTATTTCATGTGGAATTTCGCGGGAAGGCAAAACGACATTCAGGGGCACGGAGAACTGAACAAAGGAAACTGGCTTAGCGGAATTAACTTTATTGACGAAGCGCGGCTCGGACCACAGGACAACCTCCCTTCGCACCTTGAAAACAACAAAGCACGCAACACCTATTACATGTTACCCCTGCTTTTAGGGCTAGTAGGTTTATTCTTTCATTACAAAAAGCACCCGAATGATTTCTCGGTAACACTCCTATTGTTTATTTTCACAGGACTGGCGATTGTAGTTTACCTGAATCAATACCCGCTTCAGCCACGTGAAAGAGACTATGCGTATGCCGGATCCTTTTATGCTTTCTCCATCTGGATCGGACTTGGTGTTTTAGCTCTTTACGATGCACTAAAAACGAAAACACCCAAAATCGTCAGCGCTGTAGCAGCAATTTTAATCCCGCTTTTCTTAGTTCCGGGAATAATGGCTAAAGAAAACTGGGACGACCACGATCGCTCGGACAGATATCCGGCAAGAGACTTTGCCTACAATTACCTTAATTCCTGCGCTCCAAATGCAATATTGTTCACTCATGGGGATAATGATACATTCCCGTTATGGTATGCACAAGAAGTAGAAGGAATAAGGACAGATGTACGGGTGGTCAATTTAAGCCTGCTCAATACAGATTGGTATATCAACCAGATGAAAAGAAAAGCTTATGAATCGGATCCTGTTCCCTTCAGCCTAAAGGAAAGTCAATACCAACAAGGAACAAGAGACCAGCTTCCTATAGTAAACCGCATAGATAATTATGTGGATGTTAAAAAACTTGTAGACTTTATTGGAAGCGATAACCCACAAACTCAGCTAAGTGCAAGGGGCAATACGAAAATTAACTATGTTCCGACAAATAAATATACGGTTCCCGTTGATTCCGCAAAAGTTGTGAACAACAATACGGTTTCAGAAGAAAATGCGGATAAGATTGTTTCTCAACTTAAATGGAAGGTTAACAACAATAACTTATCAAAAAGCGAATTAATGATATTAGACCTTCTGGCACACAACAACTGGGAAAGGCCAATCTACTTTGTTTCACCGAGCGATGACGCTAATATAGGACTTTCAGACTATTTGCAGCTTGAAGGCTTTGCCTATCGGCTTGTACCAATAAAAACAAAAGCTCAGGACAGAATTAACGCTGGAAGAGTAGAGGCGGATATCATGTACAAAAACCTGATGGAAGATTTCAAATGGGGCAATTTAAACGACCCTGATGTGTATGTGGATTATACGACAAGAAGGACTTCACGCGTTATAAGAATTCGAAATAAATTTGCCAGGTTAGCTGACAAGCTAAGTAAAGAAGGAAAATACGAAAAAGCTGAAAAAGTGTTGGACAGAGGAATGGAGCTAACTCCAAATGAGCAAATTCCATACAAGTTTAGTGTGCTTGAAGTCGTAAAAGAATATTATGATGCCAATGCAAGCGACAAAGCATTAAATCTTGCAAAAGAAGTGGCTGATTTATCAAAAGAAAAAGCCAACTATTATTTCGCTCTTAAACAACCTTATGCACAGTCGGTTGACAGAGACAAACAAATTGCGTTAAGCATAATTCAACGCTTGTCGCAGATAACAGGCCAAAATGGTCATCAGGAATATAGCAATGAATTAAGAGAATATTTAAACAATCAGCTTTCCAAAATGAGGCAATAAGTCTGGTTAGGAAACAAAACAATTCGACTAAAAAAGCAGAATACAAGATTCAATAATGTATTCTGCTTTTTTTTTATTTTTTGTTATGAATCGGTTCGACTCCTCCCGGAGTCGTTTATTATTCGACATTTCCTTTGCTATAAATGTGTAAACCCTCCGGGTTTATGGTTTTTTACCATTTTTTTGTTTGTT
>CAYFRV010000066.1:7489-12060 GCA_964345495.1 uncultured Bacteroidales bacterium
CCCGTTTGAAATCAAAACTTCACCGGCAAGGATGCCGGTGGTCCAGAGTCTCTATAGCCATAAACTCGTAAAAAAAATTGTTCAATCCACCCTTCGTCTGCAAAAATTTCCATATATAGGCAAAAAAGAATATTTACTTGCCGACAGAAAAAATGAGTACCGTTTTATTGTTGAAAAGCATTACAAAATTGTTTCCCCGGTTTTAGATAATTTCAACATACTGTTGTCTTTAAATCAATGCTTTATACCTTATATTATCACTTTTTACTTTAAAAAACAATTCATACGAATGAACGTCAAAGTCAAAAAATAAGCCCTCCTTCGCTACAAAGAAGTAAAATAATCATTTGCTCTCGCTGCGATATGTTGCGAATTTAGATTTTCTATGCAACGAAAATGTTTTTTCGGGCATTTTTTATACCCCAATTTGGAACAAGGTCTGCAACTTAATCCTTTTACCTCGAAAACAGAAGAATTTGAATTGGGATAATAGGGATACATACCAAATTCCGGAACAGTATTTCCCCAGATGGTGATGAGAGGTTTTTTAAAAGCAGCAGCAACATGCATTAGTCCGGTATCCGGTGTAATCATCACTTTGGATTGCTGAACTAATGAAGCGGATTGATTGATTGAAAACTGGCCACAAGCATTATAAACGCCATCAGGATTTTCTTCCTTAATTTTCTTTCCTAAAGGAAAATCATCACTACCGCCAAGTAAAATTACCGGGTGATTAATTTGTGATAATATGGCATTTATTTTTTGTACTGTGAGCATTTTGGTATTATGATTGGCACCCATAACAAACCCGATGTAATCGTCTCCTTTCAGATCTGTCATTAAAGAAGACACATCCACATGATCTTTTTCCGGGATAAAATAATCCAGACCTTTTCCATCGTCATGGACATCAAAAATATCTACGATCTCATAATATCTGTCAACAAGGTGTTTCCGGGGAAGTCTGTCAATCTTAAAATTGACGAGAATCCATTTCTGAAAATTTAACTTATTAAAGGAAAAAGCAATTGTTCTTAAAGCTGATTTTACGCGTGCAGTCCGCAAATTTTTATGCAGATCAATAATATAATCAAACCTCTCCTTTTTCAGTACTTCCAGTTGTTCTTTTAAGTTATCTTCCAATACATGGATCTTGTCAATGTAGGGATTTGCTTCGAGAATCTCCTTAAATGCAGGTTTAGTAAAATAATGAACCTCTGCATTTTCAACTTTTTGCTTTAATCCACGTATGATTGGAGTTGTCAGCACAATATCGCCTATTGAACTGAATCTCAACACTAAAAATTTAACTGATTGCATGAATAATGAAAACTTTATACGAAGGGGTTACAATTATAAACTATTTAGGTTGCTTCGGCAAGTATAATCGCTTTATTACGTTGAACCTCCACTACACCACCCTCAATATCAAAATATTGTACAGACCCGCCTGAATCTTCAACTCGAATCTTTCCTTTTTCCAGGGTAGAAATGATTGGAGCATGATACTGTAAAATTGCAAAGCTGCCCATGCTTCCGGGGACCTGAATCAACGACACTTTTCCTTCAAAAAGTGTTGCGTCAGGTGTTATGATTTCTAGTTCCATTTGACCGTTTTTAATTAACTCAATTGTTAATCTTCTTGTTTATTCAGTTTCTGCAAGAATTTTCTCACCCTTTTCAATTGCTTCATCAATAGTGCCTACCATACTAAAGGCTGATTCCGGGTATTTATCCACCTCCCCGTTTAAGATCATTTTAAATCCTTTGATTGTATCTTTAATATCGACAAATACCCCGGGTTTCCCGGTAAACTGTTCGGCAACATGGAACGGTTGGGACAGGAACTTCTGAACCCTTCTCGCTCTATGTACAGTTTTCTTATCCTCTTCAGACAATTCATCCATGCCAAGAATTGCAATGATGTCTTGTAGTTCACTATTTCTCTGCAAGATTTCTTTTACTTGCTGAGCAACATTATAATGCTCTTCTCCGACAATTTCCGGGGTAAGAATTCTTGATGTTGAATCCAATGGATCCACAGCCGGGTAAACGCCGAGCTCTGATATTCTTCTACTTAATACCGTTGTAGCATCAAGATGTGAAAAAGTAGTTGCCGGGGCGGGGTCTGTCAAATCATCAGCGGGAACATATACAGCCTGTACCGAAGTAATCGACCCATGTTGGGTGGAAGTAATACGTTCCTGCATTTCACCCATTTCACTTGCTAATGTCGGCTGATAACCAACGGCCGAGGGCATTCTTCCGAGCAAGGCGGAAACCTCTGATCCTGCCTGGGTAAAACGGAACACGTTATCAACAAAGAAGAGGATATCTCTACCTTCGCCGCCTTCCTTAAGGCCTTCATCACGGAATGATTCTGCAAGAGTCAACCCCGAAAGTGCAACAGTAGCGCGAGCTCCGGGTGGTTCATTCATTTGGCCAAAAACAAGGCTAGCTTGTGATTCATTCAGGGCTTTTTCATCCACCTTGGACAAATCCCAACCCCCTTCTTCCATACTTTTTTTAAACTCTTCTCCATATTTAATTACGCCCGATTCAATCATTTCTCTGAGTAGGTCATTCCCTTCACGAGTTCTTTCCCCTACACCGGAAAACACTGTCAACCCTGAATACGCTTTGGCGATGTTATTAATCATCTCCATTATTAATACCGTCTTTCCAACACCTGCTCCACCAAACAATCCGATTTTTCCACCTTTTGAGTAAGGCTCTATCAAATCAATGACCTTAATTCCTGTATATAATATTTCTTCCTGTGTTGACAAGTCAGTATACTCAGGCGCCTTCCCATGTATTTGATATCCATCAGTTTTATCGAGCTTTTTCATTCCATCAATAGGCTCGCCGACAACATTTAGCAACCGACCTCTAACCTGACTGCCAATCGGTATTTTAATGGCGGCACCTGTAGCCTTAACTTTCATTCCTCTTCGCAGGCCATCGGTTGAATCCAGAGCAATTGCACGGACTGTATGTTCTCCTATATGTTGTTGACATTCCGCTATAAGTAAAGAACCATCCGGTCTTTCTATCTCTAAGGCATCATATATATTCGGAACGTCCTTTCCTGATTTTTCGAAGCTAACATCTAATACGGGGCCTATAACCTGTGTAACTTCACCAAAATTTTCAGACATGGGTATTTATTTTTGAAGTGTTAATAATTACAAAGTTAGTATTTTTATCGATTCATTATTCGAATGTATTTCTTAGATGTTTCATTTAATTATTGTTTTTTTTAAGTTATTGCCTGATCGTAATATATTGTAGTTAACATTCCTTATTTTTAGTGCTTTACAGTTTAAGATAAAAATATTGAAGTTTTATTAATTTCTTATCATCAAATGATATCATTTTAAGATTTCAATCCCATGGAACCCTCAAGCTTTTTTCATCGTCTTTTGTCTAGATATTAGGATGAGGGTTTCATTTTTTTAAGACAAATTTGTTAAATTGCAAAGGTTAAATTACGCATTGGATATGAAGAAAATATTTGTTTGCACACTACTGTTTTTCTCGTTGTTTTTATTTTCGAAGCAAAACCAGGCTCAAGTAATAAAAGTGGGCGCTGGTGCAGAATTGCGAGGCAGACCCCCTGCCGGACTAATCGCAAAAGCCACATACAGAATGGATTTTATTGATGAAAATCTTCGTTCATCTCTGGATATGATGGTTCTTCCTAAAATTGAAGGGAATTTTGATATCCACTATTCTTTTCTTTCAAATTTTGGAGTTAATGCTTATGGAATAGGTGGTGTTAATTTGGCTACTAATGTTGGCGCTAATGTTGGCGCCGGATTTATGTATGAGTTTACGGAACGGATATTTGGATATTGGGAATCAAAATACATCATAAAGCAAATTGAACCGGAAGCAAGTATAAAAATTGGCGTATTAATCAATTTATGAAAAACCTGAAGAAAAGAACATTATTTATGAAAAATACAAATAGTTACATCCGAGCAACAGTTATACTTTTTCTTTTGTTCCTTATCTCATTAAAAGGCACAGCACAATTTATATCCTATGGCGGAGGTGTTAATCTATCCAATGGCACTTCAATAAACATTGACAAATATGATGAAGATTATTATACAAGCAGTTATGGAATACATTTTAAAGCAAGTTATGACTTAGATTATAAACTTAGATTGGTACCCAGAATTGCTTTGTTCTTACCCAAAACAAAGAATCTAGCTGGAGGAAAAGCAACTACCATGCTTACTGATTTAAATGTCAATCTATATAAAATAAATAACCCAAGAGACATGATCCGCACCTATTTATTCGGTGGAATAAATTTCAGTGGATGGTATCTCAAAGATGATAGCAAAAATCCCGAAGGTGAAGTCAATTTTACAAAATATGGATTATATCCGGGGGTTAGCGCAGGAGCTGGTTTAAAGTTTGATATCAAACACGATATGGAGTTCTTTTTAGAGGGAAAATACCTGCAATATGTGACAACTTCATCAGGCCAAGTCATGGCTATGATTGGTATAAATATGCTCCTGGATTGATCCCTGAGTCCTGAATCCTGTAAT
>CAYFRV010000067.1:0-9541 GCA_964345495.1 uncultured Bacteroidales bacterium
TGATGGCAATTTTAAAATTTACCTCTACTTCTGAATTTGCCTATATAAGATGATTGTTTTAGAGTTATTACGAAACTTTAGTACATAAAAATCAGGTTGCAATTCAACTTTATTAAATAAATGTTGTTGGGATGATAAGAATCGGTTTAGTTTCATTTGTAACTAAATCAAATTTTATTTACATTTATTATAAATTAAACAGGGTTTAAGTTTAATAGCCCTTCATCTACTTAAAAAATAATCTGCAATGGAACGACAATTACGCACTGCATTCATCTACCTCCGGTTATTAGGAAAGGAGTTTATATCCCCTTTAAATTATTTAATGGCTTTTTTTATTGGAATAGCCATTAATTATTTCCAGGGTTTGGGAGTGTTTTATTCCGCAGTACCTTTTATTGTACCAATTATTGTACAGGGTATATCCAAAGCATCTGTCAAATTTGGCAACAAAGATATGAATTTGTTGGTTCGTCTTCCAATGGAAAGAAAAGACCCTGCCTTTGTTATGAATGAAAAGGGCAATATTATAGCTTCTGAAGGCAATACGAAAAAAATTTTAGAGCAACATTCCATTGAAAATTTTTCTGACTTGTTTGAAAATCAGAAGGTTTCTTCGATAAAAGGGCTTATTTATAAGACTTGTTATCAGGAAGGGCACCAGTTTAAAGAATGGTATTCGCCCAGAATAGGCAGATGGTTTACTCTACACATGAAAGCTGATAAATTGAGCAATAATATCCTGGTTTGGCTTGATGATATTACGTTGCGAAAGAACTTGATTTATAAGCTTAGTAAAATACGTAATTTTATCACACAAATGATGCTTAGCATAAATGAGCAAGTGGAACTGGCAGACAGCTTCGACAGGATGGCGAAATTCGTATTGGATATGGGTTATCAGGGTGTATTCATTACCACCAAGGACAAACAAGACAACCTGGTCGGGAATGTTTATAAAATAGATGAAAATTCTGAAATTCAAAAATCCGATCAAATTGTCATTCCTAAGGATTCACCGGCTCCCATTTGGGACAGCAGAAAAAATAAGGGAATTGTGAGTGATACAAGAGAAAATTATAGTGATCCCACTGAATTTGATTCCAGGCATGCTTTTGATGAAAGAGTGGTTAGATTTTTGAATTTTAAGATAGCTAACTTTATTAACTATCACGAAGAGAATATTTCATTTATTATTTTCAATAAAAATGAGAAGATAACAAATTTTGATCATACACTGATGGAAGCGCTGGTGAATTCGGCATTCAGTATTCATCACCTTGTAAGTATCATTAAATCCGGAAGCCATAAAAGTTAGAAGAATTATGAAAAATGAAAACTCAAATCCAAATGTCCCGGTGCAATCAATGGCCTTGTTTGCTGAGTTGAATCCCGAACCGGTTATACGGTTTGATAAATCCGGCAAAATTTTGCAATCGAACCCTGCTGCAAATAAACTTTTTGAAAAGGGGAAGTTAGAGGAAAACTGGATTACTAATGTATTGCCGGAATGTAAAAATGCAGATTTACAAAAGATTATTAACGAAGATAAAGTTGAAACATTTACGGTTAAATTACAGAAAAGATATTACAACTTTGTATTCAGAGGTATTTCAAAATACAATGTTTGTCAGATTTATGGTTTTGATATAAATGACAAGATAGAGGCCCGGGAAAAGGCTGAATCTATGGCTTTGTTTGCTCAAAAAAACCCCGCACCGGTATTCAGGTTTGATTCCGGCGGGAAAGTATTGCAATCGAATGAAGCTGCAGACGAATTATTTAAACTTTTTGGAGATGGAGATGTAAATGTTTTTCATTTGTTTACTGATTTAGATACGGATCAGGTGAAGAGGATGATTGCAGATAATGTAATTAAATCATTTGTTAAAAAAATCGGGAATAAACATTATCGCTTTGAATTACGTGGAATTTCAGATGTGAATTCTATCCAGGTTTATGGCGCTGATATTACCGAAATTGTAAACGTTCAGTTTGAAAATGAAAAACTATCAACGGCGGTACAACAAAGCTCAAATACCGTAATGATAACGGATGTTTCAGGAAATATTGAGTTTGTGAACAAAGCTTTTGAAAAAATTACAGGATACTCAGGAAAAGAGGTTATTGGGCGCAATCCAAGGTTTCTGCAAACCGGGTATCATGATGATGAGTTTTATAAAGAATTATGGAATACAATAAATAATGGCAACGTATGGAAGGGGGAGTTTTATAACAGGCGAAAAGATGGTGTTGAATACTGGGAAGAGGCATCTATTTCGCCAATTTTTGACAGAAATGACAAGATCAGGAATTTTATCGCTGTAAAGGAAGATGTCACTGAAAGGAAAAAAGCACAGGAACAGATTCAGTCTATGGCGCTGTTTGGCAGATTGAATCCGGAACCTGTTATCCGGTTTGATAAGAAAGGAGAGATTCTACAAGCAAATCCCGCAGCGAATGATAGTTTTTCTATGAGCTCAATTGAGGGGATGCAGATCAAAGACCTGATCAAAGAGCTTAAAGATATGAATTTCTCTGAATTCATAGAAAATAACCAGATCGAAACGATTGAAATCACCAATAATGATAAAACCTATCGGTTTATTTTAAAAGGGGTTCAGGAGATAGGGGTGTGTCAGATTTATGGTTCGGACATTACAAAACGCATTCAGGCACAGAAAAATGCCGAATCCATGGCACTTTTTGCCAAATTAAATCCCGAGCCGGTATTCAGATTTGATAGTGAAGGAATGATTTTACAATCAAATCCCGCTGCGAATGATTTGTTTGGAGAGGATACATTGATCGGCTATAATGTCAACGAGTTGATTTCTGAACTTTCAGAATTGGATTTTGCTGCCTTTATTGCAAATGATAAGATTTTAACTTTTACCGAACAGGTTAATGAAACTATTTTGCGTTTTAAACTACGGGGAATCAGTGATATCGGAATTTGTCAGATTTATGGTTCGGATATTACTAACCGGGTAAAAGCCGAACAAAAAGCTCGCCAGCAAAAGAAGGATATTGATGACAGTATTCAATATGCAAGCCGAATTCAAACTGCTGTACTGCCTTCAGCAAATATTCTGAATGATTATGTTCAGGACCATTTTATTTTATTTAAACCCAGAGATGTTGTTAGCGGGGATTTCTACTGGATGAAGGAAAAGGATGATAAGCTTGTTTTTGTAGCTGCTGATTGTACCGGTCACGGTGTACCGGGTGCTTTTATGAGTATGCTGGGAGTTTCGTTTTTGAATGAAATTGTCAATAAAGATGACGTTACCACTGCTAGTGCTATTCTTAATGAGTTGCGATATCTTGTGAAATCTACGCTTTCGCATTCCAGGGAAGAAAAAGCTGATGGTATGGACTTGTCGTTGGTAGTCATTGACAAGAAGAATATGAAAATGCAGTTTGCCGGAGCATATAATCACCTATACTTATTCAGAGATAATGAGCTGCAGATAACAAAGGCTGACCGTATGCCGATTGGTAATTACATTGGTAAAGAGAAACAGTTTACCAATCATGAACTGGATTTGAGAAAAGATGATACATTTTATTTGCTTTCAGATGGTTATCCCGATCAGTTTGATCGCTTTTCAAAGAAGAAGTTTTCTATAAAACGTTTGAAGGAAGTCTTTTCTGAAATACACAGTTTGCCTATGGAAAAACAAAAAGAATACCTGGAGGATACTTTTTATGATTGGAAAGGCGACCACTGGCAGATGGATGATGTTCTGCTTGCAGGCATCAGGATTTAAAAAGGAGATTATATGGGTTATTCAAAGATTTTTTCATAGAAATAATAGGGCGACTTTTTTCCGGGTAGAACAGCATCACCCTGGAAATCGAATCCCATATCCTTGTATAACGCATTCATAGCTTCATTTTTGCTGTATGCATTTGATTTTATTGAACTGTAGTTATGTTCCTTAGCATACTGTTCAATGAAGTCTATTAGTTTTTCGCCAAGTTCATCCGAGAACCATCCGGGAAAAATAGCAATTCTCTTAATTATTAAATTCTTTTCATTTTGATCGTTCCAGTTTATTTTGGAAAAATTTTCCGGCATTTTACCTGCCAATGAAAAGGTTCCAAAAGTGATTTTACCCTTTCGCAAGACAAATAATTCTCCATTGTTCACCTCTTCTTTCATTTCTGAATATTCAGGAGTTGGCGGGCGCCATTCATTTTCGCTGACATTGTTGTATTCGAAGGATATTTTTATAAGATATAGAGCTTCAACAATATCTTTTTCTTCAGCTTTTTGAATTTGCATGTTAATTTATAAGTTTAAGAGATATCACTAAATTATAAACATTTTAACAAAAATAAAATATTTATTCAATTTTACTATTGGAAAACGGATTTTGTATAAAATATTCAGAAAAAGGCAATAAGTTTTTAATATTTTGTTATTGAGACTTTTAGAAACAGCTTTTTTAAAAACAAATCCTTGAACTTTTATGTATTAATAATGAAAATTTGTTTTTTACTAAATTTGAAATTGCTATATTCAGCTTTATGAAACAGGGATAATTTAAGAATTATAATTGACGTTAATTCGAATAAGGAAAATATTTACAAAAAACGATTTTTAATAAAAACCAACTGATATGAGGCTTACATGCCTTATGGGATAAAAAAAAGGATGTTCAAATGCAACTTGTTATAGGCGATGTTCACGGATGTTATAAATCTTTACGAAGATTGGTTGAGGAAATTATTGGAATGAATAAAGATGATCAATTGTATCTTGTTGGGGATTATATTGACAGAGGTCCCGCAAGCAAGCAGGTTTTGGATTACCTTCTTGAGCTCAGAGATAATGGATATCATATTTACCCATTAAAAGGGAATCACGAAGAGATGCTTATAAATGCTTACCTGGATCAATCTTCAAATAATTTTATGCTTTGGATGATGAATGGAGCAGAGACAACTTTTCAGAGTTATGGCATTGAGTCTCATACTATATTAGGGGAGTCTAGCTTAAATGAACTTCCGGAGGAGCACATGTCCTTTCTGCGTAAGATGCCTTACTATTATGAACTGGAAAATTACATAATAGTGCATGCCGGAATCAACTTTGCAGAGAGCAACCCTTTTGAGGATTTTACTTCTATGGTGTGGTGCAGAGATTGTGAAAATGATTTGTCAGCATCTGGCGGACGAACAATTATTCATGGGCATACTCCTGTGCCTCTTGAGTTTATCCAATCTTCTCTGCAGGGTGGAAAACCCAAAGATATTAATCTGGACGCAGGATGCGTTTATAAAGATATGGTAGGCCTGGGGAATCTCGCTGCTCTTGATCTGGAATCGATGCAGCTTTATTCCACAGAAAATGTCGATTTTTAATATTCCATTAACCTGCCTTCATAATGTTTTCATTATATTTGGCTATTATGTTTTCATGTTTGTAAGAATAATTAAATTTCAGTATTTGAAGCATTAATAAACAGGAAAGTGAATAAAGAAAAGCGTAATCACCCTGATGGTTAGAAATTGTGTAAAGCTGTTCCAATCCGGGAGGAAAAAATAAAGAAATATGTTGAATAGTGATAATAGGTTTATAAACAGAGAGATCAGCTGGCTTTCATTTAACGAACGCGTTTTGCAGGAGGCTGCAGATAAGACGAATCCTTTGGTTCAGCGGATGAGATTTTTAGGGATATTTTCAAACAACAGGGATGAATTTTTTCGGGTTAGAGTAGCTACAGTCAGAAGAATTAGTGCCCTGCGGGGGAAACAAAAATTACTTGGAGGAGAAACCCCACAATTATTGCTAAAAAAAATACAGTCAATTGTTGTTAATCAGCAATCAAAATTTGAGCAGATATATGGAGAATTGATCAATGACCTAAAGAAGCACAATATTTATGTTGTTGATGAAACGCAACTTACAGAAGAACAAGGGAAATTTGTGGAGCGATTTTACCATGAAAAAGTGCGCCCGGTACTTGTGCCGATAATGCTGCAACACACAAATGAATTTCCCTATCTGAGGGACAAGCCGATATATTTTGCTGTAAAATTGTCGAAAAAGAATGCCCCAAAACAGACAAAATATGCGTTGCTTGATTTGGCTCCTGAAATCTTACCCCGATTTGTAGAACTCCCCGGAGTTAATAAAAACAAGTGTATCATAATTCTGGATGATATTGTAAGGTATTGTTTAAATGATATTTTTTCTTTTTTCGATTATGATTATTCAGAAGCATATACCATAAAAATCACACGTGATGCTGAGTTAGATATTGATGATGACATTTCAAAGAGCTTTATGGAAAAGATGTCATTGAGCCTTGAAAAACGAAAACAGGGACAACCGGTACGATTCGTTTATGATGATAATATGCCCGTGGATTTGCTGGAGTATTTTAAACAAAGAATGAAGTTCGGAAAGGATGATAATGTCATAGCCGGCGGAAGGTACCACAATTTTAAGGATTTTATTAATTTTCCGAATATTGGCCCGTCATACCTTGAAAATAAAACCAAGCCCCCTGTTCCTGCAATGTATCTGTATCATTATCAGAGTATTTTGAAAGAGATTAAAAAGAGAGATCATATTTTGCATTATCCCTATCAGTCGTTCAGATATTTTATTGATATGCTGAGAGAGGCGGCTATTGATCCTAAAGTCAGTGAGATCCAAATAACACTCTACCGGGTTGCAAAAAAATCTATGGTGATTAACTCATTGATCAATGCTGCACGAAACGGGAAAAAAGTAGTCGTAGTAATTGAACTGCAGGCAAGATTTGATGAGAAAGCAAATATTCAGTGGTCAAATCGTATGCAGGAAGTCGGTATAAAGGTCATTCACGGTGTATCTGGCTTGAAAGTACATTCCAAATTACTACTCATTACCCGTCAGGAGAAGCAAAGCGTTGAACGGTATGCGTATATTGGAACAGGGAATTTTCAGGAAAATACGTCCAGTATATATTGTGATGAAGGATTGTTCACTTGTAACAAAAAAATTACGTCTGATGTGGCAAAAGTATTTGAGTTTTTTGACAAAAATTATAAACAGCATATTTTTAGTCATATCATTTTGTCTCCGTTTAGCACACGAAAACATTTCATTGACCATATAGATAAAGAAATTCATAATGCCAAAGCCGGAAAAACGGCCTTCATGATCATAAAGATGAATAGCCTGGTGGATGAAGAAATGATGGATAAATTATATGAAGCAAGCCAGGCAGGAGTAAAAATTCAACTGATCATACGTGGAATATGTTCTATTAAGCCTGGTGTTCCCGGATTAAGCGATAATATCGAAGCAATTAGTATTGTGGACAAATTTCTTGAACATTCACGCATTTTCTATTTTTACGATGAAGGTAAAGAGTCAATTTATATATCTTCAGCCGACTGGATGGTACGCAATCTGGAGAGAAGAATAGAGGTTACCTGTCCTGTTTATGATCCTGAAATAAAGCGGGAATTGATACAAATGCTTCAAATTCAATTGAAAGATAACGTAAAAGCCAGAGTTCTTGATGAGGTTCAGGATAATAAATATGTAGTAAATAACCATAAAAAGGTACGTGCACAGGATGCCTTTTATTATTATTTAAAAAGAAGAAAAAAACGTATAGATAATAAAATAGAGTAATATTTTAATGAAAGATGTCTGTTAAATTAATTGAAGTAACCCGGGGAGACATAGTGGAGAGTATACACAGGGGAGATGTGGCCGTAGTCAATTATAAAGGCGATTTGTTATACTACGCCGGAAATCCCCGGAAGGTAACTTACATTCGTTCGGCTGCTAAGCCCATACAAGCATTGAATGTAGTACTTTCATCTGCATATAGGCAATTTGGTATATCGTTGAAGGAAATTGCCGTTATGTGCGCTTCTCATTATGGTGAGGATTTTCACAGAGAAACAGTAGAAAATATTCTTGCAAAAATCGGGTTGAATAAAGAATCTATTTTGAGTGGCTCTGTGCCTTCGTTAAGCAAAGAAGTTGCGTTGATACAAGCATGGAATAATCAGCAGCCTGATCCGTTATTCAACGATTGTTCTGGTAAGCATGCTGGTTTTCTTGCTGTTTGCAGAAAAAAGGGTTATTCGGTTGAGAACTATATTGAACCTGAACACCCGGTTCAAAAAGAGATTCTGGATATTATCAGTCAGGTATGCCAGTATCCCAAAGAAAAGATATATCTGGGGATTGATGGCTGCTCAGTCCCGGTTCATGCGTTCCCTCTTTTTAATATGGCGTTGGGGTATGCCCGTTTGGCAAGGCCCGATAATTTTCAAAGCGATTTTGAAGAAGCATCCGAAATAATTTTTAAGGCAATGAATCAGTACCCTGAAATGATAGCAGGTACAAATGGATTTTGTTCTGAACTTATTCGAAATACCAATGGAAAACTTATAGGTAAAGTTGGTGCGGAGGGGGTTTACTGTATTGGTCTGAAAAATGAAGGCATTGGAATTGCGCTGAAAATTGAAGATGGATCTATGAATAGAATACCGCCGGCTGTTATAAAAATCCTTGATGATTTGGATGTGCTTACCAAAGACGAATTAAAAGCTTTACAAAAGTATTCACCCATGGATAATTTGAACGATAAAAATATGAATGTAGGTGAAATATCTGCCAATTTTAAATTAGAAAAAGTGTAAAATTCCTTACAGTTTATTATGGGAAAAGAACAACAATTAATTCATCTTTATACTTGCTCTCAAATTGATGCCTTTGCAATCAAAGAGTTTCTGGAAGATAATAATATTGCGTGTTTTTTACGCAATGATATGTATTCAGGTAATCTTGCCGGTTTTGGCGCTGCTTTACCCGGAAGCGATACGCGTGTATTTGTAACAAAAAATGATTTTATGCAGGCTAAGGTTTTGTTAGAGGAGTATTTAGATGCAATGAATAACAATTATAACAACAGAAGCAGCAATAGTTAGTATAGCAATATTTTCTGGTGATTTCTTCATAATCCAACTTATTATCTCTTCCGGAATATCTGTAAATCTTTCTGTTCTGTTTATGACTTGGTGTATCGGTTTTTTGCTTGTGTAAGAAAAGTTACACTTAAAAAATTCAAATGTTTGTTCTTTCAGTTTAATTTTTTGAAATTATGATAGTTGTGTAGCTTGGCTTGTCTTTTGTATTAGTATAACTGAAATACACACATTAAATAATATTGATGTCATGCGACTATTAATAATTGACGACTCTACCGTAAATAATATCATTCTGCAGAATATTCTTGAAGATATGGGTTATGAAGTGCATACAGCTTTGGATGCAGAGAATGCTTTTACAATTATTAAAACGTTTTCGCCGGATTTGATTTTATTGGACCTGATGATGCCGGATGTAAGTGGCTTTGATCTGTTGAGAAGGTTTCGCAGGGAACAGGTTAATATTCCCGTTGTTATTGTTTCTGCATTTAGTGATAATGAATACAAAAGAAAGGCTAAAGAATTGGGAGCCCGGGATTATTTGCTAAAACCAGTGGATAAAGAAAATTTAGCTTCCTGTATAGAGAAA
>CAYFRV010000067.1:9641-11857 GCA_964345495.1 uncultured Bacteroidales bacterium
ATAAAGAAAATCAATCCTGTCTTTGTAATAATCTTCAATTTTTCTTCGAACAATCTTTAATGTACTATTCAACATTTTATTTTCTTCTGTAAAGCCTTCTCCCAGTATAGCGAATGAAGTCGGAAGCCATCGTTCCGGGAAGCTTTCATCGTATTTTCCTCCCTTTTTGAATTTATTTATTTCATCCTGGAAGAGTTTTATTACTGCATTCTTGCCTTCTTGTGTTTTCGGGGAAATATTCTCTGAGTTTAAGTACTCCTGAACAGCATTCTTATTGGGCACAATCAGTCCAATTGTATAAGGGTCCTGATTATTGTGTAGCATACATTGGTCAATGTAAGGAGATAATTCAATTAATGCTTCTTCAATGGCTTCAGGACTGTATTTTTCGCCGTCATTGCTTATGAGAAGGCTTTTGTAGCGTCCCAGGACATAGAGGAAATTATCTTTGTCAAAATAACCAAGGTCGCCGGTAAAGAACCATCCGTCTTCTATGCTTTTTTTCGTAGCTTCTTCGTTTTTCCAGTAACCCAGCATTACATTCTCCCCTTTAACGACTATTTCGCCTTTTTCGCCTTGCGGTAATTCTTTGCCTTTTTCATCGCAAATTTTTACGTCGATATTATCCACAAGAAAGCCGGATGAACCTAATTTATGCTTTTGTGGAGCATTGGATGAAATAATTGGAGCAGTTTCGGAAAGCCCATAACCTTGGAACATGGGAATACCAATTGCGTAGAAAAATTTCTGTAATTCTGTGTCTAACAGGGCACCGCCGCCGATGAAAAATTTTAATTCCCCACCAAAACCTTCTCTGATTTTGCTGAAAAGTATTTTATCATAAAGATTTATAAGTGGCTTTTTTAGTTTTTGCAGTCCTTTTCCCCTGTTGTAACCTTCTTTATTATATGAATAGGCTGCATTAAGCGCTTTATGGAATAATTTTTCCGCCTTTGGGCCTTTTTCTTTAATCCCTTTCTCGATATTTTTTCTAAAGCTTTTTGCTAATGCAGGAACACTGAGTAGTAAATTCGGCTTGAACTCCTTTATGTTTTTTGGGATATTTTTCAATGTTTCCATTTGATTTTTTCCCGCTTCGACCATTCCAATGCTTGCTCCGCTGGCCATAAAACTGTATATTCCTGCAGTATGAGCAAATGAATGATCTAAGGGCAAAATGAGCAAGGTTTTGAACCAAGGAGGGATGTTCATTAATGTCAGCGCTTGCTCCACATTTGCAGTATAATTTCTATGGCTAAGAATGATTCCTTTGGGGTCAGCTGTAGTTCCTGAGGTATAACTTATGTTTGCGTAATCGTCATCTTTGATTGACTTATAGGTTTCTTCAAATTGTTTATAGTTTGTTTTTAAGTAATTTTCACCCAAACGATAAATTTCTTCTTTTGGAACTTCGTATTTATTATAGTTTTCCTGGGGGTCAAGATATATAATTTTTTCCAGGTCGGGTAAATCCTGTTTGATTTTATTGATTTTCCAGGCTTGGTTGCCCGATACGATTATTGTTCTTGTGCCACTGTGGGCAAGACGAAACCGAAGTTCGGTTGTTGCATCAAGTTTAACAGAGAGCGGAACGTTCACTGCACCTGTGTATAAAATGGCTAGTTCGCTGATTACCCAATCATTTCTTCCTTCTGAAAGTAATGCCACCCGATTTCCTTTTTCTATGCCCAAATTAAGTAGTCCTGCGGCAAATTTGTAGACTTTATCCTTTGTTTCTTTATAGCTGGTGCTTTTGTAAACTCCGTCCGACTTTTCCCATAATAAGGGATTGTCAGGATATTCCTTAACTTTTGTTTCAAAGAGATCTATTATAGTTTGCATAAATATTGTTTTTTTTAACCTTTCAAATATAAAAAAAACTCTTTAAGTGAGCTTATTTTTTCAGATGATCCTTAATTCATCAAATGATTAATATACAGCATTATGGGAAGGTGAAATTTTTTGGTTGTTCTTTTTATGTGGAATAGTCAGCTTTATAGTTTCTAAGTTTTTATATTTTAATTATATTTGTATATTAGGATATTAGGAACTTAAAATCGTTAAACAATGAAAAAAATTATACTTTCAATTTTTATTTTAACAAGTATTTTTGTCAATAGTTCATGCGATTTCTTTCAGAGCAATAATCTTTTTTCTGAAGATGAAGATTCATTGATGCTTTATGAGAAAAAACAGGACAGTTTAATGTTTGTTGA